>JALVQI010000202.1 GCA_027031485.1 Candidatus Aminicenantota bacterium
TTGTTAAAAGAATTGTTAAAAGAATTGTTAAAAGAATTGTTAAGAGGGCTTGTATTTGATTGTTGTTCAATGAGTTATCCGCAATTTAGGGACTCGCCTTAACCTAAAAATGGGTCTCGCCTTAACCTAAAAATGGGACTCGCCTTAACCTAAAAATGGGTCTCGCCTTAACCTAAAAATGGGACTCGCCTTACTAAGACTACGTAACATATTGATATTAGGTATGTAATGCGTTATAATGTAGGAACTCGTCGACGACATCTTTAGATAAAATTTTAGATAAAAAAGGAGCGTGATTATGGTTCAAAAGAAAAAAAGCAAAAAGGACGAATATAAAGATCTTAGCCCAGTTGAAGGAAATCTTCTGGAATATCCATTCTTTGCTCCTGCGTATGCTCAACACAGGACAGTACCTGTTATATTCGAGGCTAAAATTGACGATAAAAGGAGTATTGTTTTATCCAGTGGTTATGGTGTTCCTGATTCATTGTCTTCTGATATATTTTTATACCTCATGTGGAAAGCAAAACAAGAGGGTTTGGAAGTAGGGAAAAAGTACCATTTTACCCTTACTGAAATCTCTAAAGCTTTGGGGTATACAAATAAACAACATCTAAAAAGGTCTTTAAAAGCTCTTTCAACTACTATTTTTGAGTTCAAGAGTTATTACAGCAACGGAGTATATTCCCGTATATCAGATTTTAAGCTTATCAAAGAATTGAGTTTGTGGGAGAGTTATAGAGGAGAAATTCCCAAATCTAAGGCGTACGAAGTAAATTATTATATACTTGATCCTCGGATAATAAAGCAAATTGAAAAAGACCGTTATTATAGACTCGTTGACTTTAAACTACACAAAGAATTAAAGAGTGGAATATCAAAACGGCTCCACTTGTTTCTTATCAAAAAGTTAGGTGAGCAGAAGGAGTTTAAAATAGGATTCCGGAAATTGTGTTTGTATGTTCCCATCGAGAAATATGCGAAATATGGGAAAATAAAACCAGCACTCAATACCCTTATAAAAGCATTAAATGAGCTTAAAGACAAGGGCATTATCCATTTTTACCCTACAAATAAGGAAGAAATACTTCGGATAATCAGGAGCAAAGGAGATTGTATTTTTACTTTTAAGCCTGCACCTGCGAAACTATCAGAGATTGAAAGCAAGGAAAGGGTTAAAAAACTCTTACATATCTTCCTCGAAAAACTCTTAATCCCTGAAAACTTCGTCTCAGAGATTCTTAAAGACCAAGAAAACTACGAAAAAGTGGTGAAAATACTTATATATCTCGATACCCAAAGAGGTATTGAAAACAAGACAGGCTTTTTTTTGAAAAAGTTTTTTGAAGACGAAAATTTTGACCTCCCAACAGCCACGCAGAAGGAATACATGAAAGAAGTGAAAGTTAAGATTAATTTGATGACCAGAAGTCTTTTTGAGGAAATGCCCAAAGATGAAATTCTTGATAAATTTAAGAGTGAATTCCCTTATCTTCAGGATGGGACTATATTGTTTTATTTTGTTCTAGATAAGTGGCTTGATATGAGAAAATACCAAAGAAGAACGCAAGAGTGAATTAGGGTATATTACGCAACCGGTTATCGGTTATAGGAGTCTATTTTCAAATTCCTGGAGAAGCTATACCCCGAGAGAGATAAAAACATCCCCAAAAAGCGTTTTAACCCTATCTAGATGTTTAATACTTGTGGATGGTTAAAAACCTGAAAATACCCCCTTTCTGTGCAAAATAGAATGTTAAATCTTATAGGCTATAGCTCATTTCCTATAACCATTCATCTTTTTTGAGTTGTTCTACTGCAAACTTCCATGCTGCCTCAATTTGCCTTTCCGCTTCCTCTTTGTCATCTGCAGTATCGTACAAGAGAGAATTCAACTCTGCTCTTGTGGCTATGGAGTAAAGGGCTGCTTTTACGGTCAGCTTTGATATTCTTTCTGCTTGTTTCTTGATCTCTCTCTTGAGTTCTGTTTGCAGTCTATCAAACCTATTTGAAAGCCTGTCTTCGGATCTGTTCTTCACATACTCTCGTAGAATCTTTCTTATTAGATTGCTCCTTGAAATATTCTGTTTTTTTGCTTCTTTGTCTATATCCAAGAGAATTTCATCATTCAGGTAAAGGTTTACTCTTTTCACTGTTTTACCTCCTTTCCTTGTGTTCCTAAGTAAGTTGCTTATACGTATCACTTGTACATCTTTAACGATGTATAAATATACACAACCGAATTATATTGTATTACAACATTAAGGTCAAATATATACACACAAATATACATACCTTGATTGTATGTATACACATATAAAATCCTATGAGCGGCAGGCATTTTGAGCGTTTTTGTGTATGTGCTTTATCTTGCCCTCAGCCCTCAGGTAAAAACGCCTGCATGTCAAAAATCGCTATTATCCCATTCTCTCTGGGGTGATTCCTCTTTTTTTCTTTACCTGTGGTATCTCCTACCACACCCGTAGTCAGAGAGACTACACCTCGCAATTTTTCATGTAGCTATACTTCTTGTTCAATTACATGAGACGGAATCAAAAACATAGTTGCTTTATCCGGAGTAAAAAAAATTTACACTGGCTTGATTCATCTTATTTTACTCGCGTGGAAGGTTGAGTTTTAAGCTCATTAAAATTTTAAAAAGAAGAAATATAGTTGCTCGTCGATAGAATTATACGAGTAGAGGATAAATTTTAAAAAGGAGGAAATAAAATGTGTATGTTTTATCTGCTAATCTTGGAGTTTATTGTTTATGTTGCGTTGTGGTTGTCTGGTAAACTTTCGCTTCAGGCTATTCTGGAAGGAATTCTTCTTGATATTATATTTTCAGGTTTACTCACTCTTGTGGGAATAAATAATTCTTGCTTACTTAATATCTTTTCTGTTTTTATTTTTTATTCTAAAAATTTTTTGAAAATTCACCGCCATCGCCAGCCTATATATGTTGTTGGTGTTGTTAAAAGAATTGTTAAAAGAATTGTTAAAAGAATTGTTAAAAGAATTGTTAAGAGGGCTTGTATTTGATTGTTGTTCAATGAGTTATCCGCAATTTAGGGACTCGCCTTAACCTAAAAATGGGTCTCGCCTTAACC
>JALVQI010000203.1 GCA_027031485.1 Candidatus Aminicenantota bacterium
TTCTTAAGGGAGGGTCGATAAGCCTGAGAACTCTCTTCCCCAAGAAATCTTTTTTCCGCTATTCTCTTGCCAATCATTAAAAACATTCCGAAAAACCACCACCAGATCAGAAGAAGATACGGAGGAAATTCGCTCTTTGAAAAAGCATACCATCCTATTAAAAACCTTATCGGATTATTTATGGATTCTGATACAAAATCCAGAATCGGAATATCCTTTAATCTTATAGGTGGGATATTGTAAAAAAAGCCTGCTATTAGAAGAGAAACAAGATAGATCGTGTAGAGTTTTCCGAAGTAGAGATAAGCTGAAACAATTGAAAATATTGTTGTTAAAAAAAATAAAATTATTAGGACTTTGTTACTAACCTTGCCAGCAGCAAGAGGTCTTGTTTTTTTTATGGGATGATGCTGGTCGAAGGGAGCATCCGCGATTTCATTGATTATATAATTGGCAGTCGAAATTCCCCAGGTGAAAACAAAAGCAAGAATAATTTTGATAAAAAAAGATAGGGAAAAAACTATCTTTTGTGGATAAAGGAGAAAGAAAGAGAAAGTTCCGAGGTAAATTGCAAAGCTTCTCGGCCATCTTTCCAATCTTAAAGCTTTTAAGTACTCAATTATCCTTTTTTCTTGCATAAACTTCCACCGAATCAAATAAAAATAATTTTATTTTTAAAAATTTTAAGGCTTTTTTAAATATATCTATTTTATCACAAATTTTTCTCCCTATGGTAAATCTTGAAATCAGATAGTAAAGTGAAAATTTCCAGTGATACGGTTTTATTCTCATGACCTCAAATCCTTCTCTGTTCAAAGCATATCTTATTGATTTCTTATTAAAAAAATTGAGATGGGGAGGTCTGAAATGCCACCATTTACTTCCGGTAAGTTTTCTTAATAAACTGTCAATTTCCGGTGTTACAATAACCAAGAGTCCGCTTTTTTTTAATAGGGAATTGGCTTTTTGTAAAATTTCAACAGGATTTTCAACATGCTCAATCAGATCAAGCATTGTTATGATATCAAAACCTCCCTCTGATTCAAATTTTTCAAAAGTGGTATTTTCTATTTTCAGACCATACTTTTCCCCGGCTCTTTTTGCAGCCCATGTTGAAGGTTCTATACCTGTAACCTCGAATCCTTCATCTTTGGCAAGCTTCATAAAAATACCCGTGGCAGCTCCTATGTCAAGAAGCCTTCCTTCGTTTTTTATCTCCTTTATTCTTTTTAAAATTCTTATAAAATTATTTTTCCTTCCCTCTTCTTCAATATCATAATCGGGATCTTCGATTGAAGAATAAATTTTTTCAAGGAGTTTTTTTGACGGGATAGGATCAGAATAGACAAAACTGCAATTTTCACATCTATACATTTGCCAGTGTTTTCCGTAATGAGAATCAGTGATTTTAAAATCTTCCGAATCAAAATTGTTTATGTTTGAAGGATATAATAATTTTCTTTCCGTCGAACCGCATACGGGGCATTCTTTTACTCTTTTGAATAATTCTTCCTTTTCCATTCTGGATAATACAAGAAAAAGTGAAAATTATCAAGGAATGTCATTGGGATTCTGGAACACGGGAATGAGGATTAAGGGTGGAAAAATCAGTAATTAAAAATTGCAAAACGGAATATTTGTGTTTGGCTTTCGGGTTTAAAATTGATTGAAATTTCCAGGGTGGTAAAATAATTAATTTTTTTACGTTTAACTTATTTAAACCATCTCTTCTGATAAATATTTTCAGATTAGAGATATCCGATTGATTTTAATCTTTTTTTAATATTTTTATAGTCTCCCTTTTTCCGTCTTTTGAATTTTTGTGTTCTAAGAATTCTCAAAAACTGTTTAACAAGAGGGTCACTATAAATTAAAATATTGTGTTTTTCTTGAGGATCTAAGAAAATATTGTAAAGTTCTAATTTTTTATATTCAGGAGTATAAATAAAATATTTCTTTTGTTTTTCTGATAGTTCTTTTGAATAAATTAGTTTTTTATCCCCTTTAATTAAGGCTATTCGTCCTGCATTGTTTCTTATGCTGTCCGGATAGAGATAGGACTTTATTATCCTGTCAGCTGTTGGTTCTAAGAGGTTTTTACCCTGCAATTGTTCAGGTCTTTTTATTTTAAAGAGTTTAATCAATGTCGGATAGATATCTGTTAAAGATACATTTTCTTTTACCTTTTTGCCAGCATCTTTATTATCAGCTAATTTAACTATTAACGGTATTTTTATGAGTTCATTATATAAACTATGCCCATGCTCCCAACAACCGTGATCTTCAAACTCTTCTCCATGATCCGCGAATAAAATTATTGTTGATTTTTTGTAAATTCCTTGTTTTTTAAGAAATTTGATAAATTCTCCGAATCTATAATCGAATGTATAAACGCCGGCATTATAAAGAGCTATTATTTTATCCCTTTCTTTTTTATTAACTTTTTTACAAAGCTCCTTTCCTCCGTTTATGAATTTGATAATATGCATGTAATTAAGATTATAGTCTTTTTTTATGATATCCTTATAGTAACTTTTAGCTAATTCTATTTCAGGCAAATAAGGATTGTGAATCTGGTATGTATGGAGAAAAAAGAGAAGATTTTGTCTTCTATCGAAATTCTTAATTGAATTTTCTGTTTTTAAGAAAAGATCCTTTGCCGCATCCCTTTTTATCCCGTCATTATTTGTTTCCTGGTAAAGATCAAACCCTCTCTCAAAACCGTGTTCGCGGTGAAGGAAATAATTTCCGGTGAAACCTATGGTTAAAAATCTATCATTGAGTTTTTCAAAAAGAGTTGGAATATCCGCCGGTAAACTATCTCCGGAGTAATTGCAAAGATGGATATCCGGGTAAACTCCCGTATAAACAGAAGAAAAAGAGGGTAAAGTCCAGGGAGCCGTGGCAAAGGCGTTTTCAAAAATTATTGAATCTTTTGAAAAGCTATCAATATTCGGAGTTGCCTTATGTTTTCCTCCGTAAATACCGACAGAATCTCTTCTTAAAGTATCAACACCGATTAAGAAAACATATGAGGGTTCTTTTTTCTTTTTCGAAAGAATTAGATTTGATATGAAAGCTGCTTCAGAGCCACTGTTTCTGATGAAAAT
>JALVQI010000204.1 GCA_027031485.1 Candidatus Aminicenantota bacterium
TCCTCTCCCACTCTGTAAAAATCCCTGTCAAACTTCACCTCCGCCTTTAATCCGTCGGAAGAAAGACCACTCAAATAATCCATCTTGCTTTTTCTTGATTTTCTATCATATACGGCAAAACTGCCCGAAACAAGTTTCTTCTCGTTCAGATTCAGTTTCGGTTTGTTGAAGCCGACCCTTGAACTAACAGAATAAATACCTCGCTCTTCCGGATTTTCCAATACAAAGCTCAGTTTGAAAAACCCATCTTTTGAAATTCTCAAATCGAAAAAATTGCGTTTCAGGTTTTTTACGATTTTTCCGGAAGGGGAATAAACAATGAATCTTAAACTCTCGGGTTTTAAGGGATTTCCGGAGATTCTTTTTTTCAAAAACTTGTCCGATAATTCTTTCGCTTTTATCAAAAGTGAAACTTTTAAATTCTCTCTTTTTTTATACATCTTTATTCGATATCGGGGAGCTTTTGAAAAAATTAAAAGATTTTTTGTGAATTGTATCGTATCCTTTGTCAATCTCATCAACTTGTAACCTTGAGAAGGATATACGGAAGATAAAAAGACATAGCCTTTGCCATACCTATAATAAATAAAAACAGGTTTTCCGTCTCCGAGCCTCCTTAAAAGAACTTTTGTTCCTTTAGGGTATTTTCCAAAATATCCGTCGTGGGGAATATAAAGAACCCTCCTTTTTGCAAAAGACAGCAAAGGGTGATTAAGAGCTTTTCTATCAATATAAACTCCCATATATCCCGATTCCGATTCTCGCCAGCCGTAAACCTTTAATAGTTCACCCCGTGGGATAGGAATGATTTTTTCAACATGTCTTCCGTATTGCTGACCGAAAACTATCACACTTCCCCCGTTTCGGACAAATTTCTCAAGATTATCCTTTAAAATGAAATTGTTTTCCTGAGAAAATAAAGCATATGAGGATATTATAATAGGAACTTTCATTTTCAAAAAGTTATCCCATCTGTCTTTAAGATCCGAAAGCACAATATTTTCATTGAACAAGGGACTGTTTTTATCTATCCAACCCCTGAAATCCCCACCCGTGTATATTACCGCAGAAGGTTCGATAGTCATCATAAGTGTAAACCCGTAAATCTTTAAAAAAAATCCTGCTAAAACAGATAAAAACAGAAGAAAAACAAAAAATACTCTTTTTTTCATTACACACCTCCCCAAATTAATTTTCTTACTTTTTTGTCTCTTTTCTCCTGAAATTTTTCCTTGTACTTCCTGAACTCTCCTTCCAACTCATCTTCTTAATCTGATTCATCATAAAATATAATGACATTTTAAAGGAAGAAAATCAACTTTTTTATTCTTTCAAAATCATCCATTTTAATACAATTGAGCTTATTTCCTTTGTAAAACATGGTAAATGATTAAAAGTTTTTTTGTTTCGCCTGGTTTCTTAAATGCTGTGCGTAATTATCAATTTCTTTTTACACCTTCTTTAATCTTATTTTTTGAAAAAGACTTGACAAAACCGTATTACTGTTATATATTAGTAGAGCAATGATAAAAAAACATATAAGGGAAAAAGGGTTTGAAATCAAAGTTGACGTGAAATCAGCCGTCCCGATTTACGAGCAGATTAAGAGGGGTATAAAACTTATGATTATCTCGGGTTATCTTAAAAACGGGGAGCCGCTTCTCTCAATCAGGGAACTCGCCGCAAAGCTCAAAGTCAATCCCAATACCATTATAAAGGTTTATTATCAATTGGAAGCGGAAGGATATATTGAATCAAGACCGGGTAGTATGTATAAGGTAAAAATCAATCAAAATAAGATTAAAAAAGACAGATACGAATTTTTTAAAAATGAGACCGACGATTATATAGCCAAAATAGTTTCAATGGGTTATACGCCTGAGGAAGCGATAAAAGAGATAAAAAAATACATAAATAAAAAGGGAGGGAAAGAGAATGATAAAGATTGAAAACATCTCATTTTCTTACGGGAAAAAACAATTGTTTGAAAAATTTAATCTTGAAATAAAAGATAATGAGACCCTCTTGATAACAGGAATAAACGGTGCGGGGAAAAGCACTCTTTTAAGATTAATAGCCGGGGTTCTCCTTCCTGAAACAGGCTCTATTATTCTTAATGAAAAACCTATGTGTGAACAAAAAAGAAAAATAGGATTTATCTCGGATGCTATGAGTCTTTACAATGATTTAACTGTTTCCGAATTGATAAGATTGCCCTCAAAGGTATTCGGTATCGGGAATTTTTATGATTTTCTTATAAATCATACGAAAATCTCATATAATCAGAGAGTGGGAAAACTTTCGGTGGGGCAAAAAGTTATCCTGCATCTTAGCCTTATTCTATCCCAAAAACCGGATGTTTTGTTGATTGATGAGGTATTACCGAACATCGATGCTTATTTGAGAGAGCTTTTTCTAAATGAACTCTTAAATGTCATTTCAGAGAGAAAAGTTGCCGTTATCCTTGTTAATCTGAATTTTTACGATATTGAAAAACTTGTTGACAGAGTAATCCTTTTAAAAGACGGGGAAATAATAGTTGACGAATCAATAGAATATTTAAAAGAAAAAGTAAAAAAAATCGTCAGTGAAGATACTGTTAAAGATATTCCCGTAATTTACAGACAGAGAGTGGGAAATTTTCAAGAATCTTTTGTATATCCTTATGATAACAAGTTGGAGAACGAATTCAGTGTCATAGATCTGGATCTAACAGAAATCGTTAAAGCTTTTATAGGAGGAGAATATGTTAATTAAGGAATTAAAAGATTCATTGAGAAAAACCGCTAATATCTTTATTGTATTTTTAATTGTTCCTGTTATATATCTCATCATTAATCTTGTTCCTTCACTTAAATTTTTTTCCATCGGCAGAAGCGAATTTAAGGATATAATCATATTTTTTCTCTGGTTGATCATACTGCTTTGCTCCATACTTTTAGGAACATCCGCATTTGAAAAGGAGAGAAAAAACGGGGCGTTCGAATATATGTTAACTTTTCCCTATTCAAGATTAAAACTGCTTTTTGTGAAATTTATCCCTCGTCTTTTTATCCTTCTGATGCTATTGGGAATATATGAGATCATTCTCCCTTTTTCATTATTTTTTACAAAAACCTCTCTGTTTAAACCGCTCTATTTCCCGTTTCTGAGCTTGCTTCTTTTTATCTTATCTTTTTCCTTCAGTCTTTTCGAAATTCGGGATATTATGGCTCTTATGGTGTTTTTAGTATATATTGGTATTTTTTCATTTGCTTTCTTTTTTAGAAAGAATATCTCTTTTGTGAAACATTTTAAATATGTTTCCCCTTTCTTTGCCGGGCTTATCCTGTCTCTTTTGATATTTGATCTCTTTATATTCTCAGGTTTTATTATAGTTTTCAATAAATTCGATCTGTCCCCTTTAAAAAAACAGATGATAAAATTCATCCTCTATCCGGCTGTACCTACGGTGCTCGCATTTTTAGTTATCAGTTTTTAACGTATCAAAGTGAAGTTTATTCTCCTGCTGATACTATATATTTTCATATTACTGTTTTCCTGAAGAATTCCAGATAAATTTCGGATTAATAATTTTTCTTTCTTAAAATTGTTTTTACCCTACAAAGTTTGATTTTTGGCTGTTTGCAGGGTAAAAAACATATGATTTTTTCCCGATAAAACTCATCGCTTTCGGTAAGATTTTTTTTTAATGAGCTGAAAAATCAAAGCCCCGATATTTTATAAACGATAAAGAATTCATTACCATAGTTATCATATCTTTTCGTATAGAGTCTGCTGTTCTTTATCTTCTGATAACTGCTGTCCTTGGCCGAATAGACTGGCAGGGGAGCTTTCAACAAAAGAATCCCTTTTTTATTGAAGATTTCATAAATATAATTTCCCGAAATTTTATCCCTTTCGTATGTTTGAACAAAGATATAACCTTTATCCGAGATAAACATCGTATGAAACGGAGGAAGATATTTCGGAAAATAAAATTTATTCTTTATCTGTTTCATAAATCCTTTTTTTAGAAGAGATTTGAAATCTTTAATGTATTTTTCATCCGGCTTTATCTTTTTATAATTAAGTCTTTCTATTTTTTCCGCCAATTTTCCGTTAAAATCATAAATATCAATTTTATAACCGTTTTCCTGTGAAAAAGCATATAGTCCGGAACTTCCTACCAGTACGCCGGCATTATTGTAAACAGCCGGTATTTTTTCACCGGCGGCAAATGGATTCGTCATCTTCCTTGTTATTAATACCCTTAACATTCTATTATCCTTTGAATATAAAATATATTTTACGACTATTTCCTTTTTCTCCGAAGAAATTTCCTCCTTTATATAATTTCCATTATCCAGAATGCGAAAGTAAAATGAATTATAATTACCGTTTTTCACCTCCTTTAAAAAATTTCCTGACTCATCAAAATAAAGAACTTTCATATTCACATTATCACATACGACAAGCTGTCCCCTACTGTCAAAAAAGAATGAAGCCAGACCTCCGATCTCACGGGGACCCTGACCGATTTTACCGAAAATTTTGATGAATTTACCATTATTATCAAAAACAAAGATTCCCTGTTTTTTTGAAAAGAAATAAATTTTACCTGTATCAGAAACCTCAAAAGGACCGAAATCGGAAAATTTTTTATCTATTAGCTCATTGTTGATACCAATCTCAAACTCTTTTTTCAGATTTATCCTCTTTTTTCCTTGTTGGAGAAAGGAAAAATTTTTCACGATTTTAACCCCGTCCAAGTTTTTAATTTCGTAGGATTTCTTTGCAGGTTTTGAGCAGAATCCGAAAATCAAAACAATGATTAAAAAATGAATTTTTCTCATCTTTCACTTCCCGATTTTCAAAATTTTACCACAATGTCTTTTCTGTTTCACAGTATGGTTTTAAGACATGCTTTTATCATTTTTTTCAGCATGGCTTCCGGATAGTCCGTCTCTCTTTCGTCTGAGACCTTACATGACCATATCTCTTTTCCCGTCTTAACCTCTTTTATAGAGAGCTTGAAACTTATATCATAAGAAACATTCGTATCCTCAATGGGAACACTTACACCATCAACATTCGTATATATTAAATCGGAACTGTCGCTCTTTTTGAATTTTAAAAGACTCCCGGTCAACAAAAACTTTTTTTGTTTATCATTAAACACAAAACCGCTGCTTTCAAACTCTTTTTTAACAATTTCTGAAAATGTTCTTTTCCCAAGCTTTTTATCATTTATGAATTTTCCCTTGCCTATATGAGACTTGACAGCGGAATAATCGTATCCTTTCAAAACTTTCACATCCTCGGGCATTACCGCTCTTTGTTTACATGCCTGAAACCAGAATGTAATCATTAAAAAGAGTACGATGAAGATTAATGTATTTTTCTTCATTTCCTCCTCCGTTTTATTTTTTTTGTTTGTTTTTAATCCTTTTATAAGAATATCTGGTCATTATCACTACCTTTCTGCCTACTCCGAATATGACTTTTGAAATAACTATGTTTTTCATCTCAACAGGAGCTATAATTCCCTTTTCTATTTCTCCATACACTGTTTTCATTTTAAATGTTTTTATGAAAGGTGAAGGCATCCTGTTTAAAATCGTGTTTTCCTCTTTAAAATAACCTGTCTTTTTGGATATTATATATTCTCCCGTTTCTGCGTGAGCTTTTTTGAATTTATCTTTTAGTTTAACGGTTATAATATAGTCTTCACCATTATCTTTCACCGTGTAATCAAAAAATTGTTGACAACCGTCATCAAAAGGATATAAATTTTTATCCGTCTCTTTTTTTTGAGGATTCCCTTTTTCAACCCAACCTTTCCTGTCCCAGATCATCTCAATATGTTTTTTCTCTTTTGTCAGAAGTTTTCCACTCTGATCATAGGTAAATATTTCGGTATTTACTATCTTTTCATAATTTTTTAACTTTTCATACATCAGATTCTTTTTTCTACATAACTCTTTAATAAGAGCTTTCTCATTCCCCATAGAATTAAAGGTAAGAAAAACAGATAAAATAATTAACAATAAAATAAATTTCTTTTTCATTTTAACTCCTTTTATATAATGAACTCATCCTGTATTTTAATGAAGCAAGTTTTATAAAAAACAGTGTGCACAAAACAATAATAATGAACCCGATGATAATTTCACCTGCTGATATACTCTCCTTAAGAATATTTTTTAGCATAATAAAAGGAGTGACCGGAGGAATATAAAAAAATATCTTTTCAACCCCTATCTCAGGTGTGCTTATTGAGATTGTGCTTATTATCAATGAGGTTATAAGGATAAAGTTTATTATTGTGCTGTGTCCTTTTAAATCCTCTTCATTGTTTGCAATCGCCCCGGAGAGAAGATAAAAAGAGGAATACATTAGAAAGGAGATAAAAAACAGTATGAATACAAGCAATAGAATCGCAGGCTCTATCCCTGTTTTGAAAAACAGAGAGGTAAATTGATTTATCCCTTTCCCCAGAATAAATTTCAGAGCGAGCAATGTAAGCAGAAAATTTATAAAAAGATATATAAGGTATCCGACGACAACCGAAAGCATTTTCCCCGTAAATATTTGTTCCGGTTTTTTATAAAGAAGTAATATGTTTATGAAATTATTCTCTTTATCAACCATAACTCTATGAGCTAAAAGTTCCCCGTATCCCATTATTGATATGTAAAATGCTATTAAAAAAAGCATTATTATATATTTCCCCGGCCCTTTACCTGTTTTGTCTTCTCTGGTTATGAATCTGAGTTTTACCCCCTCCCTTAATTTTAGTATTTCATTGCGCTTCATCCCTCTGCCTGAGAGAATCTTTATAAAATACCCGCTCTCAACCGCTCTTTTTATAACATTTTCAAACACATCGTTTTTCTTTTCCGTTTTAACAATAATATTATCATCCTTTACCTCAACTATGATATTTTCCTTGCCGTTTTTCTTCAAATTGTTCGCTGGAAGCTTATCCATTATCTTTATTTCCCAATCGGCTGTAAAAGGGTCATTTTCCAGCTCTTTTTTTATTATTTTTCCGAATTCATTATCGGGAGTTATTATTATACGAATATCTTTCGTATCGGATTTTAACTTGTTTGTGATAAATTCAGGAAGCTTTACACTTACAATAAGAAGCGCGGGAAGTAGTAAACATGTAACATAAAACCAGGGGCTTCTTAATGTTCTTCTGAGTTCATAAAAAAATACCGTAATCATTTTTCACCCACCGCTTTAAAATACAATTCCTTAAAATCGGGAGTTTTTCTTTTAATTTCCAATATGCTTTCCATCCCGACGGATTCGATGAATTCACACAGGGAACTTTCTTCGGGAATATCAACTCTGTCTCTCTCCTCTGAGGACGCATTCCCGAATATTATATTTTTATCTCCCGTATCTTCTTTTAATTTTATTATCCAACCTTTCTCCGCATATCTTTCTTTTAACTCTTCAACATCTCCTAACTCTTTGATCTTTCCTTCCTTAAGTATGACAACATCTTCACAGAGATTTTCCGCTATCTCAAGAATATGTGTTGAAAAGAGTATGGTTTTATTTTCGGCTTTTAAACTTAAAACTAATCTTTTAAGTCTTTCGGCAGCTTCGGCATCAAGTCCCGTAAATGGTTCGTCAAGAGCAATTATATCAGGATTTCCCAGAAGCGTAAGCAAAAACATCACCCTCTTTTTTTGCCCTTTTGAAAGCTCGTATATCTTCCTGGTCAAAAAAGGTTTGACACCGAGAATATCTTCCCATTTATCAACCTCTTTTTCTCTCTCTTTTTTTGAGAGTTTTTTCAATCTTCCGATATAATTTATGATTGTTTGAACTTTTTCACTCTGATCAAGGCTTAACTCTTCCGGTAGGTATGAAAGATTACCTTTCCTAACCTCAACTTCACCCGAGTCATTCTTTAAAATTCCGAGAATAATCTTAATTGCGGTGGTTTTCCCCGCTCCGTTCGGACCGAAAACACCGAAAATTCTCCCTGCGTATACACTGAAACTTATCCCTTTTAAAGCCTGCACTTTCCCGTAATTTTTAACAACATTCCGAAATCTTATAATCTCTTTCATAAAACCTCCTTAATGTTCATTATAATAATATACGGAGCTTCTTCACCTTCATTCATTATGAACAATTTTCCACTTTGAAAAACATATGTGTTCCCTTCGGGAATATTTTTTATCTCTTTTAGTTTTTTGCCATCCATATTATAGAGAAAACTTTTAAAATACCTCTCCCTGTTTTTTTCCCCGCTTACTATTAAAAGTTTTGTTTCGGAGAGAAACAATAATGCTGTTACCGGAGGATAAGTCTCAAACTCCATTATTTTTCTCATTTCGGGCGGGATGTTTTTTAAAATGGAAGACAACTCCTCCTTTCCGTACTTTGAAGGATTAATTTTTTCTGTCAAATCAATTTTATCAAGAATTTTACCCGAAAAGCTCAACACTTTCACAACAGGTTTGTTACCTCCGGAAATTGCGAATTTATTGCCTTTTGAATCAATCGTCATATAAAGTTCCCTCGTATCAAGCCTTTTCCCGAAATCTCTTCCGTATTCCACATAAATCTCTCTTTTTTTTGAGAAATCATCCGTATAAAAAAAGATTTTTCTGAAATATTTTTGTGCGAAGCT
This sequence comes from Candidatus Aminicenantota bacterium, assembly GCA_027031485.1. Classification (GTDB taxonomy): domain Bacteria; phylum Acidobacteriota; class Aminicenantia; order JAMOAD01; family JAMOAD01; genus JALXDT01. The sequence continues at coordinate 8,642 of JALVQI010000204.1, forward strand.
TGCTTCTCCCGCAATATAACCGTTCTTCACCTTTGTTATGACTGTTACCGGTTCATCAAGCTTTCCCTCCTTAATAAATCCGAGCTTTTTATCATACTTCAGCCACTTTCTTTTCTGACTTTCAATAATCATAAAACCTTTTCCGTCCGGGAAAATAAAAGTTCCCAATGTTGATACTTCTCCGGGACCGTTCCCTTTTATGGTTTTCTTCTTAATTAATTTGCCGGTTATCGAAAAAACTTTTAAAGTATAATCTTTATTGTCAATTGTTATAATACTATTATCCGAAACAACGAATCTTCCGGAACTTATGTAAAGCTCATTAAGAATGATTCTGGCAGGTTTTTTTGAAAAACAGAAACTCTCAATCATTAAAAAAATCACGGTAAAGATTAATATATTCTTTCTCATTCCTATCCCCTGAATATATTTCTTTTAAGATTAAAAACGAAATTATTAATCTCATTTCTCACTTCTTCTGAATTTTAATAAAATTAATCCGAAACTTCAAATAAAATTCTAAATTGAAATTAGCAGTTTGAATTATTTTCAACCACCTCTTTTAATTCAATTGATTTACCTTACCACTAAGGAAATTTCATCGCAATTATAACCTCCTTGTTTATTCTAAATTAAGCTTAATTACTTTTAACTCCCATTTTTCGGTATTCTCATTATCTCCAAGAT
>JALVQI010000205.1 GCA_027031485.1 Candidatus Aminicenantota bacterium
AACCTCCTATATATATTTTTTTTGTTAAATGTCATTTTAAATTCCAACAGCCCCAATTCACGATTAACGATTCACTATTCACAATTACCTCTTTCTCTTAACATACTAACCTCCTATATATATTTTTTATGATTAAATCCTTTTTCTGTTTATTATTATAATATTTTATATTATTAAAATTTTCCTACCAGGTCAAAATCATTTTAAAACCGGGGATAGCATTGAGGTGAATTGTGAATCGGAGATATTGGTATTTAGTTTTTTGTTTTTTTTTGTTGTTTTAATTAATATAAATATCCGTAGGGGCAATTCACATATTAGCCTTGAGCGTTGAGCCCATAGCATTGAGCTGAATCGTGAATAGTGAATCGTTAATGGGAGCTTGCCCAGCATTTTTTTTCCAACATAAAATGAGAAGATGTATAAATTAAAGAATAATGCAAGAAGAAATTTTCACCAAAGGATAGCTAATCCTGAAAAATAGTGCTGGTTTGTTAGTGTTTGGTTTATTGCTGTTTTTTATATTATATTAATTAACCGTAGGGGCAATTCATGAATTGCCCCTACAAATATTTATTGGGGTTTAAATTAAAACCATTAAATACAAAAATAACTGATAGCAAGAGATTACTAACTTTCCTTAATGAACAGCTCGTAGCTCATAGCTCAATGCTCAGAGCTACCGTGTGCTCATGGCTATCATGTATTGTCCCTCCATTATGATTCGTAATTCACGATTTCCGATTCTTTCCTCATATTTTACTCAAACATATTTTATTTTCATTTTTTTAATAATATTATTTAATTATTTCTTGATTGTAATTGTTTTAACTTCCACATCCGACGAGCCTTTATCATCTCTCACTTTCAGAGTTACACTGTAGGTTTTTTCCGCCTCATTCCCTTCCCATGTATAACTATGTGAAGCTTTTTCCCCTCTTGCTGTTTTACCGTCTCCGAAATCCCATTCATACGATACTATGTACCCGTCTGAATCACTGCTTGAACTACCGTTAAAATATATGGTCTCCTCATAATAAGGATTCTGTGGAGAGAATGTAAAATCTGCCACGGGGGCATCGTTTTTTTCCTTCTCCCTTACTTTTATCTCAACACTCGCCTCTTTCCCTCCGGATACTGCTTTCACCGTGCCGGAATATTCAAGTGTAAGATAATCCGTTGCAACACCGTTTCTATCAGTATATATAACTCCCCCTTTTCTGAAATTTCCGGTAGTGGAGGATAATACTACGGGAATATCAGATAATAAATTACCATTTTCATCAAAAGCAATAACACTAATCTTTGAGGTCCCACCTCCGTATGAAAACTCCGAAGGATTCGCAGATATACTTAAACTATCAAGTGCCGCCGCACCGACTTTTATCTCAATCGCCTCGGATACTATAGTCCCCGATCTTGCGGTTATTTGAGCTGTTCCACTCTTATCAGACCTGAATTTTGCAATAGCTTTTCCTTCAATCAATTCAACTTCCGAAGGGGTTATAATACCAAGTGTTGTTGAAAGCATCACACTTGTATGATCATGAAGAGGTTCTCCGTTTCCTGTAAATCCTACAATCATTATTACGGCTTCTTCAGTTTCCTTTTTAATATAATTCTTATCGGAAGAGAGAACAAGAGTAGAACCTTCAGATGCGAAAAAGGGGACCTTTTTACACGTTATATTAAAGAATAAAATAATTATCAATACCATAAGAGCTAACAGTTTATCTTTTCCCATTTTTACTCTCCTTATCCTTATTGTAATTTTCGAAATATATTTTACTTTCGGTACCCGAACTCACAGGCAAAAGATCCTGTTCTCTTATATCGGGCATTCTTATTATATAAGGAGTTATACTCAAAATAACATCAGTCTGGTTTACCTGTTTTTTATTTGATGTGAAAATATCTTTTAATATCGGTATCCTATTCAGCCCTGGAATCCCTTTTCTGTTCAATCTTTCTGAATTTCTTATAAGACCCGCCATAATTCCTGTTTCTCCATCTCTCAATCTTATCACTGTTTTTACAAGTCTGTTTCCTATCGTTGGTGGTATCGTGTTTGTGCCCGGACTTGTTATAAAACTCAGTTGAAATTTCAAATCAAGGGTAACCTCTCCGTTATGATGTATATGAGGTATTATGTCTATACCTATACCAACATCAAGTAAATCAAAGGATGTTATTGGTTGCTGGTTTACACCTCCTGTTGCAAACGGTACAAAACTCGTTCTCGGCACCGGAACTTTGTCTCCCAGTTTAATCTCAATCTTACTTCCGTCTTTTCCTCTTACCTGTGGCTCTGCTATTATCTTCGATTCGCCGTCATTTTCAAGAAGTTTATATAGAATGGTCGGTATAGTAAAACTGAAATCTGACGAGTCAAGATAATAAAATCTGTTTCCTTTTATCGCCCCTGTTTCGGAGGTTGTGTAAAGACTCTGAGATACCTGATATTGACTGAATTCCACTCCGTATTCCCTTAATTTATCCTTGTTAACCTCTACTATCTCAACTTTTATCATAACTTCAGCTTTCCTTTTATCATAAAAATTTACCAATTTTTCTATCAATGCAACCTTCTCCGGGACATCCCTCACGGTAATCATATTCAAAGTCCTGTTTACAAAAATGTTTTTTACTTTTGCCACTTTTGACACTATCTGAGCGCATTCATCAGCTTTTATATTTGATAAATAAAAATTTTTTATTATCACCTTCTCATATATCTTTCTTTTTGAGTCCGTATCTGGAATGATCAGTATGGTTTTATTATCCAAAAGCTTATAAAAGAGTTTTTTTATCATACATATTCTTTCAAGTGCTGTTTTCAATGTAATGTCCTCAAGTGAAATCTCAAGCTTACTGTCTCTGTAATCGGGATCAAACAGTATATTCATTCCCCCGGCCTTTGCAATAGCTTTTAATATCTCTTTTAATTTCACTTTCTTTTTGAATATCAAGTTTATCTTCTCATTCTTTATCCACATATATCTCTTTTTTTCAATCACAGAGGTCTTTTCCTTTAATTCCTCTATTTTTGTCCTTTTTTTCTCCGCTTCACCGGTGTCTGACAAATACCTCATTATCTCTTTTTTCTCCATTAAAACAAATTGATTTGAAGGATTGTATTCAAGAGCTTTGTTCAATTCAATCAATGCTAACTTATATTTTTTCTCTTCCTTATGCCTTTTTGCTTCTCTGTAATAATAATTGGATGCTTCTATCATTGCTTCCATTAGTCTTAATCTGTATCTTGTCTCCTCTGGATTCCTTTTCAAAGCCTCCATATAATAATTAACCGCCTCAACGTATTGATGTTTGTTTCTTAATTGCTCTGCAGTTCTAAAATACTGCTTTGAGCCCATACATCCCATTGTATATAGGACAGTTAATACAACAAACATATATCCGAAAAGTTTTCTAACCTTCAACTTTGTTTTCATCTTCTTTTTTCACTCCCTTTTATTAAAAATAATAATATAGAACGAAGGCGAAATCAATTCGCCTTCGTTCTCCGTTTTTCCGTTCTTCTTCCGGCAAAGTATGTTAGCTCGCTTTTTCTATGTATAACTTCTTTTGTGGGACAGGAATATCTTCCAATACTTCATATACTCTTCTTGAATAAAACATTATTAAATCACCTATCTTAAGTCTTTGTTCATCAATATTTACTTTCTTTACTTTTGACAATTCCATACCGGCTCTTATGGAAAAATCAAGATTGGCAAAATAAAGAAAAGGTCCTTCAAAAAATGTGTTTTTGTTCCTTATCTTCAAAAGAAGTTTCTTCGCCCTTTCAACATGCATTCTGTCTTTGCCGGATACGGTCAATTTATCAAGGTCAGATATTATATTATCTATTCTTGTAAGAATGTCTTCGGTTACCTCAAACTTAATTTCCAACTCATTAACTTTAATATCATTCTCATATATCTCACTCTTAACGGGATATGTCCCTATCTTATCCTCTATCTTTAGCCAATATCTAATCTTTCTAACCGTTTCCTTAGGAAGTGTTATCTGCCATTCGGGATTTATTTTTTCATCATTCTTTTCGTTACGATTAAAGAAAATTCCGCAAAAATTTTCCTTTTTCTCTTTCTTCATATTATCAGGCACCGGATTATAGTCAAATCCTTTTACTCCGTACGGAAATATCTCTTTAATCTTCAGCTTCTTCTCTTTGTCCGTTCTGTTTTCAAGAATTATATCAAGAGGTATTATTCTGCTTATTCCGCTCTTATTGTATATATCACCGTTTATTCTCTCAACTATAAGCCTGATAAATTCTCTCATGTTTCCCACTCCTCCTGTTATCTCAAGAGGATGCGAAATAACCACTACTTTTCCTTTTCCGTATTTTCTGAAACTTATCATCGGATATCCGTTCTTTACGGTTTTTGACAGCACTTTTACACCACTTTTAAGGGGAACTATTCTCATTCGTATCTTTCTTTTTAATACATATCCTCCTGATACTCCGCTCTCCGGATTAAAAACAACCGATTTTTCTCTGTTTTTCCCCGGTATGGTTTTTAATCTTACTCCTACAACATCTTCAAGCCACTGTACATCCCTTCTGTTTGTCGCTATCAGTATCAATCCCTCTCCCCGGAAGACTCTCTCTCTTAGCTCGTTTTTAATTCTCATGCCTGAAAGATTTCCGCATACTATACTTATAGTGTTCTCTCCTCTCTGATAATTAATATAACTGTTCATTATTGTTCCACTGTCTCTGTATTCAATATTTTCTCTTTTTAACACATTTTTTATTAAGTTCTTTGTCATAATGTATGGATATTCAATAAAATTCATAAACAGGATTTTGGGGCTATGTGAAACCTCTTTTTCTTCTGTTATTGCTTCTATCGCTTCAAGTTCAGCTTCCGCTATCTCATCCCCTTTGTATTTTATTTTTACCTCATATACACCTATCTCAAGATTCAAACTCAGCGTCTTTTCAAATTCTTTTTCTTCTGACAATCCCAAAGATACTTTCATCTCATCTGTTTTTACACTGCCTTCGGTTTCCTTATTTATAATCTCTATCTTTACGGTTTCATCTTCAAGCGGAGTGTTTCCCGTATTCTTCAACTTCATCTTTAATTTTACTTCGCTCTCAGCTCCGGCGCTTATTTTTGCAGGGCTTATTTCAAGGTCACCGCTCATACTCTTACTCTCTTCCAATATCATATATCTGGTTTCTTCAAGCTCCGTTCCTTCTCCTGTTATCGTCTGCTCCACTCTGTATTCTCCCGCAGGATATACTCCCGTGTTAAATAGATCGGATATTACCGTCCTGTTAAATGCCGGCAGTGTTATTGTCTGTTCTTTACTGTAAACCTTATCTTCCGTCGTATTATTTATAATCTCGGTTTTTGCTCTGAGCGTAAGCTCTTTGTTTTGATTGTTTATCACAATCCCCGAGATCTTAACCTCGGAATTGGCACTCCATACCTCAGGTTCAACTTCCATCTTATAAAACACCAACGGAACTCCCTCTGTAAATTCATAACTATTATTATCCTCGTCATACTCTTTTACAGTATTATCGGGGTCAACTACAAACTCCATTCTCTTATCTCCCGCTTTGCCGCTTCCGCTCCATTCGAATTGATATTGGGCGCTCTCGGAAGGTTCTAATGATTTAACCGATTTTCTCGAAATTTCCACACCGTCAACTTTAAAAACAACGGTCGTTGCTCCCGATACACTTTTACCATAGTTTGAAACTTCAACTTTGTATATATAATTCAAATCATCTTTATCAAAAGTGCTCAGATCCACAGTTAAATCGCAAAGCTCAGTTCCGTATGAAAACCCGCTCTGTTTTACTGAACTTAATCCGCTCTGTTTTAATACCGCTTTCAGCGCATGCTCACCGCCCTTTATCTGCGTTTTCGAAAGAACTATCTCTTTTACTCCGTATCCGTTCATATCAATATTTCCTTTGAATACCGGCGGTTTTTCCTCTTTCATATCATCAAGATAAACGGATAATTCTCCGCTCCCTTTTCCGTAATACTCAACATACACTTTCACATCTTCATCAGCTGTTTTATATTCTCTCTTCTCTGTCCTCAAGTCCATAAGAAACGAATCTCCGCACATAAATGAGAGCGCTCCCGACACCACAAGTTCATCCTCTCTGTAAAGACCGTATATGAGTTTATGGGTTCCCGCTTCTTTTGTCTCAAAACCGGATTCCATCTGTGCCTCACTCTGTCCCTCGCTCTTTAATGTTATCTGTTTTGCTCCGCTATATTCCCAATCTCCCGAAGGTTTTACAACCCATGTTCTGAGCTCAAGCATTAGATCCCGATTGGACTCGAATTTATAATTTGAGACTATAGTATCGGAAGGTTGATACTGCTTTTTGTCAAGATTTGCCCAGGCTGTTTTCACAACAAGACCCGATACATCAAAGCTTTTTGAACCTGATTTGCTCTCCTTTGTATTATCGGAAGGCTCGTAATTCCAGCTTACGGAATATGTGCCGCCGAGTGTTTTTTCGGGGATTCTAAATGTGAGTGTGCCCGATGTTCCGGTAAAGCTTTTTGTCTTATCAAAAGCTGTTGCTGTTAATTTACCGGATTCTTTTAATGTGAATTGCGCTGATACTGTTTCTCCGGGCTCATATACCTGTTTATCAAACACAACGCTTACTTCATCCTCTATTCTCATATAAAGATCATTAAGATACACGCCTTTTCCCCCTTTGAAATATATCCCGTAAAACAGTTTTTCCTCTCTTATTCTGTCTATAGGTATCTCAAATGTAAGCTCCGAAGATGTCCCGTTAAGTTTAAACATCTTCTCTTCACTGTAATCTCCCCAATTAACAACAGCTTTAAATTCTGATTCACTCTCTTCATTGGAATTTATGCTGATTCTTAGCTCCGCTTTGTCTCCTACACTGTAAAGTTCCTTATCAAGCGTTGTTTTCACATCGAATTTCACACCTTTTACTTTGAAATCATATTTACCTGACTTATATCCGTTTTCAACACCTTTTCCTTTGAGTTCATAATTAAAAGGATATATTCCTCCGCTAACATCTTCGGGAACATCAATATATATCTTTTCGAGTGTTTTTTCCTCTCCCGCTTCCAATGTTATCTCTCTTTCCTCATCCAATATATCGAATGCTCTTACTCTTAAAATTGCGCTTCCTCTCTGATTTCCAGTATTCTTTAATTTCAGAGGAACCTCCGCATAACCTCCCGCTGTTATCTCCAAATCTTCGGGAAAATCAACTATCTCTATTTTCGCTCCTTCTATATTGATTTTTGCTTTTTTCTCGGCTATCTGCTTTCCCTCTCTGTTTATTACGGCAACCTCAACCGTATGCTCTCCTGTTGAAAACTCCTCCGCTTCAAGTTTAAATGTATTCGTATAACTGTTGTTTCCGTCAACATGAATATCATAATGATTTTCCATACCTTCCGTCTTTATTATTATAATCCCGTCAAACTCATTGTATCCGCTGTTGTTTAGATTCAGGACAACAGGTATAATATTATCGCTAACCTCTCCTATTTCAATCCGAGCGTTATTCTCTTCAAGAGGAAGAATGCTAAAACCCGCTTTGTAAGGATTTGTAAGTTTCGCTCCGTTTATCTCAAGCTCATAATCTCCTCTCTCTTCAAACTTTATCTTAAGAAAATCTTTTATCTCCTCTCCAGAACCGAGATAATATTTTCTCTTCTCTTCGAATAATTTTGTTCCTCCTCTCTTTATAAGAATATTCAGATTTATGCTTCCCGCCACACTATCCGTATTTTTCAGTTTGTATTTAAATTCGCTTTCCCCTACGGGATAAATTGTCTCAGGGTTAAATTCCAGGACTCCTTTTCCGGCTGCCATTACATTTATGTCTCTCTCCTGCTCCGCTCCTTTGAGTGTTTTATATTTTAATATATACTTTCCGGGAGAGAGGTTAAAGTTTACGGAATCTTTTATCTCGGCCTGTTCGGGATAAAGATTGTATGTTTTCTCAAATTCATAAAGAGGAGCGGTTCCCCCTATTTGGTAAAGTTTAAAAACAAGTTTTTCCTTATAGGGTATTCCTTCACTTTCTTTAAGCGTATAATTTACCGAGACACCGCCTTCTCTGTATTCGGGTAAAATATCAACTGAAAGAACCCCTCTGTATCCGTATTTTACGGTCTTATGCAGAGTTTTTTCCACATCTCCGGTTATCTCGAAATCATACGTCTTATCCGCTGTTATGGAATCTTTTCCCTCAAGTATTCTTTCTTCTTCAGGTTTGAGTTTTACTGTTTCATCAATATTAAGTTTATCAGATTTAATATTAAGTTCAACCGGTATCTGTGAGCTGTTTTTTATTTTTATTTTACCTGAAAATTCTCCGTCTTTAGCATATTCAGGGAAAATAGTTTCGGCATCTATCTCAGGCTTTACAACTTCTATCAGATATTCAGCCTTTGCCAGTGATTTATCTCCCTCTTTTATCTCAGCTTCAAGTTTGTATATTCCTTCATCGGTTTTATCAAATTCAATAGTCTCCTTATATTCAGTGCCTTTTGAAATATTTATGGTTTTGCTTTCAATATTTTCTTCGGATCCGTCGGGTAAAACAAGTTTTACGGCAAGTGATAATCCGCTCTTATCCTCCGTCGTATTATTAAAAGAGCTCAACTCTATTTCCGCATTTTCACCCTTTTTAAGATACTCGGGATAATCATCTTCTCTTTTAAAATTTAATGATACTTCGCTGCCTCTTACAATAAAATCATATTTATCCGAAGCAATTTTTTGTTCCATGGATGAATTTAATTTTGTCTCCAATCTGTATGTTCCCGCAGGAAGTTCCATGTCCGTATTATGTTCAATTGTGATGTTTCCGCCGGAATCAATATTCACGGGATATTCCTTTTCCCACACAACTTTATTCGAAAGCCCTTCAGCTCCTCCTATCTTAAGCACTCCTTCCTCTTTATTCAACTCCCCTCTGTTAATATAAAAGTATCCCCTGTTTTCAAGAAATTCGAGTGCTTCTCTCATATTAAAATCACTGTTGTTTTTTATGAATTTTCCGTTTACATACTCATACAGGTCAAATTTTTTGCTCTTATCATCACTTCCGTTTGATTGAGGTGCAATACCCGGGGTTGTTTTATCCCCTATGATAAATATCTTCCCTTCCGATGTTTCCGTTATTGCCGCAGCTCCCCCTTCGGGGTAACCATCCGCTTCATTA
>JALVQI010000206.1 GCA_027031485.1 Candidatus Aminicenantota bacterium
AAACCAATTTTCAATATTCCCACAACCGTAATGAAAATCATTCCAAAGCTTAAAAGTGCATACTGTAAATAGTTTGTAACAAGAACGGAAACCATTCCCCCGAAAATCGTATAAATCAAAACAATCGTGAGCATTACAATCATTGTTGCCAAAAGATTTTTCTCTGATATTCCCGTTATTATATTAACAAACTTTGCTTCAACACCCGGAAAAACTCCAAAGTTTAATATCCCCCCTATTGCCATTAAAACTCCCGCATAAAAACGAACTCCTTTTGTGAATTTCTTTTCAAAGAGCTCAGGAAGAGTCATTATCTTCATATCTAAAAGGGGTTTTATTATAAAACCTGTTTTTCCTAAAAATAGAAAAACGAGAAAAGGAGGTATGCCGACTATCAAGGCAGTAAAACCGGTCTTATATCCCAATTCTGCAAAATACATATAGGTTATCATTCCTATTTCAGTGCACATTAGAGAAAGTAAACCAAGATGAAACTGCATGCCACGGTTTGCAACTAAATAATCCGAAATACCACCTATATACTTTTTAACTATTGAACCGGAATAAAAAACAAATACAATATAAGCTATGACAAACAACCAGTCATACCAGAGTAAATTCATCTAAATCTCCTTGTTTAACTATTTAATTTTGTTAAGTAATTCCCGAAAAGTCTCAATTATTTTTTTTGCTGTTTTCCTGCTCAGAGGGTTTGCAAGGCTTGCGGTGATCTCATACCCACCTCTTTCAAAAGATTCTTCAAGGGGGATATAACCAAAATAGCCGTTTGCAAGAGCCACAGGCATCGCCATTTTATAATTAAAATTTTCCTTCGCAATTTTCATCAGCTCAAGTCCTATTTCAACAAACGGCTCCCCCGGTATTCCGAAAAATACCGCTTCACCAAGCCTTACAATCTGAAGAGGTAGAGTATAAAAATCTCTTCTTTTTTCCACAAAATCAAGAAGATTCTGAGCGAACATTTTTAAAACCATAGGGTGTCCTTTAAATATATCATCAGACTCCAGTTTATCCGCTTTAATTTCCAGATCCTTATATTTCTCAACAATATTTTTTGCATTCTCAATCTCCTCTTCAGAAACCTCTCTGGGGGGGACACTTATCTCCTCAATCTTTGAATCAATTTTATCAACTTTGATTTTAACAAGATTTTTTAAAGAATCCATTAATATATCAGCATAGGCTTTTCCAATCCTTGTGGCTTCTTCGTATCCTGCCTGAGGATCAGAAGAATCAAAATCTCTATGATTAATATTTCCCTGAGGAGCAATCAGAGTGAAAACAGGGAAATTTTTATTCAATTTCTCAAGAACGGTTTTTTCTAAAATTCCGGGCCAATCCGCACTAATCAGATTTCCTCCTATTGTATCACTGTGATTTGAAATATTTGCGAATATTGCTTCAATTCCACCGTCAGGATTTTCAAAAACCAAAACCCTCAACTCTCTATCCACCTCTCCCTCAGGTTTTACTCTATCCGGATGTTTTTTCGGAGGATTTGTAACAACTTTTCCATCTTTCATATACCATCTTCTATTGTATGATAAATTTTCATATCTTTTGGAAGAAATTTTTAATACCACCTCTTTGTCAGGAATAGTCTTTCTCACTGCATCCAATATTTTGTCCTTCAAAAATTTATAATATTTTTCTTCCCTCCTTGCCTCATAAAAGTCTGATAAACTCGGACCTGTGTGAATATGAGTTACAGAGATGAAAATATCCTCAACCTCGTATTTTCCATCTACTGCAATTTCTTTTTTTATTGCATCCGCGTCCTCTTTGGGAAGACAGCACTGATCAATTTCTATGAAAAGAACCTTTTTCCCATCTTTTTCAAAAGCAGCAATTCTTGAATATAGAGGGTCAAGAATACCCTCTGAAATTCTCTCATTAAAATAACCGATAATGGAAACAGGATAATCCGGCGTAATATCTATCTTACTAAAACCTGCTATTAAAGTATCTTTCAAAATTACTCCTATTTAGCCGAATCTACTTCATATAGGCTTCCGCAACTTTATTAAAAGCCTCTATCATATAATCAACATGTTTATCTTCATAAACAGGATGAGCAAAGAATGAGATAGTTCTGTCGGTAAGCCAGTGAGCTGTTTTACAATTAAATTTAGTATAATCAATATTCCTTGCCTTAGGATCATAAAAAGGATAATTGGCAACACCGAAACCTTTTTTCTCCACATAGGCTTTTTCCTTATACATCTCAGGCCATAGGACAGTATAAATAGGAACACCTTCCGCTTCTATGGCTTTGGCAAACTCTTTGGCTGTAACCGTAAGTTTATCTATATCAATCACAAATGGAACCCACCAAAATGCATTCTTTCTTTCTTCATTATGAGGAGGGGTATGCAAAACAATAGGATGATCTTTGAGTGCTGCAATAAGCTTTTCACCTATTTCTCTTCTTCTGTTAATATTCCATTCAAATCTCTCCATCTCTGCAATCCCAATGGCTGACTGCATTTCGGTCATTCTATAATTAAATCCGACTCTTTTGTGAATATACATAAGTTTTGATTCCATTTCAAGAAGGTTCAAACGCTGTTCAACATCATAGCCATGGTCTCTAAAAGATCTGCACTCCCATGCCAGATCCTCATTATTAGTTATAATTGCTCCACCTTCACCACCTGTGGTAAAGTGTTTACTCTGGCAAAAGCTGAAACAACCGACATCACCTATTGTTCCTACCTTTTTACCCTTATATTCACCACCTATTGCCTGAGCACAATCTTCAATAACATAAAGATTATATTTTTTTGCTATTTCCATAATCGGGTCCATATCAGCAACAATACCGTAAAGATGGACAACAACAATTCCCTTTGTCCTTTCGGTAATTACCTTTTCTATCTCTTTAGGATCAATAACATGATCAGTTCCGGTGTCAGCAAAAACAGGAATAGCCCCGGCCTGTAGAATAGCAAAACTTGAAGCTATAAAAGAGTATGAAGGACAAATCACTTCATCACCCGGACCGATTCCAAGAGATGCTATTGCAGTGTGGAGAGCCGATGTTCCATTTGTAGTGGAGATACAGAATTTTGCTCCATTATATTCAGCAAACTTTTTCTCAAACTCCTGACCTAAAGGACCTGTCCAGTAATTAACCTTGCCGGATTTTAAAACCTCTGTTACCTTTTCAATTCCCTTTTCTGAAATGGATGGCCACATTGGAAAAGGTTCCTTTGCAACCTTTTCTCCTCCATTAATTGCTAATTTTTTTTCTTTTTCATTCATATTTACTCTCCTTTCTTTATTTTACTATAATTTCTTTGCCACCATTCCTTGCGGATTCATGGGCAGCAAAAATAAGTTTTAAATTTCTCAAAGCATCCATACCTGTTAATCTACTCCCCTCTTTTATTGAAAGGGCATGTTTTTCAATAACCTGTTGATAGATATTCTTAACATCGGAAAGAGTAATTTCTTCCGAATTTTTCTTATCATTAACAACAATTCTCAACTTTATGGGTTCATCCTCATGTCCTGAGAGTTGAAAAAGTGTTCCATAGGTTTCAACACTCTTTTCTGTTCCATAAACCTCATAGCCAAGGTTTGAAAATGTGCTATAAAGATTTCCTCTGGGATCACTAAATGAAACCCTTATGCTTCCCTTTATCCCGCTATCTGTTTCAAATTTTATAAATGCACCATCCTCAACAATAATATCAAGAACTTTAGGATAGTAAACAGCTTTTACTGATTTTATTTTCTCTCCTAACAAATATTCTGCCATATAAAAACAGTGACTGGCAACATCACCTATCGGACCTCCCATCTCTTCAGGCTTTGAACATCTCCATGTTTTTGCCTCTTCAGGTGTTGCACCATACAAAAATTCCATATGAAGAACAATATCATTAATGTTTCCCAATTCCCCGGCTTTAATCAGCTCTCTGACTTTTTCATTATAGGAATTGTAAACCATCATATGGTCAACCTCAAGGCTAAGACCTTTCTTCTCAGCCAATTTTATCAAATCCTCAGCATCCTCAATTTTTGTTGAAATGGGTTTTTCAACTATAACATGTTTTCCGGACTCCAAAGCCTTTTTTGCAAGAGGGTAGTGAGTGGAATTATTTGTTGCAATAAATACAGCATCAATCTCAGGATCAGAAAAAATTTTGTCGGAATTATCATACCATTTTAATCCGAGAGATTCTGCTGCTTCCTTTCTTGCAGGGTTTATATCTGTAGTTCCCACAAGTTCTGCATTTTTTAAAGGTTCAAATCTCTCTTTATCAAGAGCAAAACCTTCTTTTGCTATTCTGCTCTCTGCAATTCCTCCGAAACCGATTAATCCATACCTTATTTTTCCCATTTTTTACCTCTTCTTATCATTTAATCCATACCAGAGCTCTTTTTCCCCATCCCAGGAAAAAGATTTTTCCGGCGGAATTTTATTAACCTTAAAATTTTTCATTATTTGCAAAGTTTCATCCCAGCTTTTTATTCCTGAAATGGCATCAAGAGCCTGAAGATTTTCATAACCGACAGCCGAAGCCATTTTAAGACTTTCTTCGGGAGTTTTCCCCTTTATTATCGCAGCAAGAAATCCTCCTATGGCTGAATCTCCTGCTCCTGTCGCCGAGGCAATTTTTTCTGCTTTAAATGCCGGAGATAATATTTCTCTATTACTCCATCCTTTTTTTAATTTATCATTAAATACACTTATACTGCTAATCTCCTCTTCACCTGAGCTTTTCAGATAAATTCCCCTTTCTCCTATCTTAATAATAACAACCTTAGCTCCATATCGGACAAAGGTTTCTCCGATCATCCTTATTTCATCAATATCTAACTCCCTGTTAATATCCACTCCCTTTCTTCTCAACCCAAGAAATCTCTCTTTATTGACAAAATAAAGAGCTTCCTCTAAACTCGGCTCAAAAAAATCCACGTATGGCAGAGCCTTTTTAAGAATTTTATTCCAATCCGCTTTCCCTGATTCGGAGTTCGGGTCAGGGAGAGCCATATCAAGGGAAGTTGATACATTTAGCCCCTTCACAGCAGCAAATAATTTTCTCAACTCTTCACCCTCATTTTCAAAGAATGATCTCATAAGAGGAGGATAACCAAAATGAAAAATCTTTGCTTTTTTAATAATCTCAAAATTAAGATCATCGGCATAAAAGCAATTGTTTGCTCCCGGATTATGAAGGAAGA
This sequence comes from Candidatus Aminicenantota bacterium, assembly GCA_027031485.1. Taxonomy (GTDB): domain Bacteria; phylum Acidobacteriota; class Aminicenantia; order JAMOAD01; family JAMOAD01; genus JALXDT01. The sequence continues at coordinate 5,215 of JALVQI010000206.1, forward strand.
TTCTGTCAATACCGGGAATAGCTATGACAACAGTATATGAGCTTGAACAGTTGATATCCCTCATGATTCCATCCGTAGCCCCATAATTGTTGAGAATATCAATTATCACCTTTCCAAAATGGTCTTCGCCCACCTTTGCCATAAAGGAAACTTTTAATCCTAATTTTTTTAAAGTGATTCCGGTATTGGAAACAGAACCACCGGTGCTTAAAACAGCTTTGTCCACCTCTATGAGTTTTCCCGGAATCATAAACTCGGAAATAGTGTGAACTTTTCCACCTTTGATTGCTGGAATTATGTCAAGGCAGAGATGCCCTCCCACAACTATATCAAAGTAATCTTCACTTTTCATAATAGATTATATTAAATTAAATATAAAGGTTAGTCAACATATTTTTTCAGATAAAATTTCAGGTTGCATATCACGAAACATAGTGCTCAAAAAAATATCTAAAACAATATAAATATCCCGTGATTTATTCTTTTTTGAAATTTAAGAATCCTTTTTCTTTTAAATAAAATAATGGTACAGGAATAAGAGTTAAAGTTTCTCTTTTTCTTTATAAAAACTCATAAAAGAGGAACTGGTTTTAAACTCTCTCCATACTTTGAAATATTTCGGATTAAAGGGATATTCCCTGGGCCTTTCAAGAGCGATTATAAAGTCTTCGGCAAGCACATCCCTCTTGTACAGGATTCTCAAAGGATTGTTTGTCCTGTAGTAAACAAAGGGAGGATCTATATAGATAATATCAAATTTAAAACCTCTCCTTTCAGCCTCCTTAACTCCCATATTATAATCCTTCGGAATAATTAAAAATTTATCCTCCGGAATTTCAAGCTTTTCAATATTATGCTTTATAACTTTCAATGATTCTCTCCCGCTATCCAAAAACACCACAAGGTCAGCCCCTCTTCCGATTGCTTCTATTCCGACTGCCCCTGTTCCCGAGAATGCATCAAGAAAGGTTGAACCTATTATCTTTTCACCTATTATGTCAAAAAATCTTTTTTTCGCATATGCTGTGGAAGGTCTTACATCTTTTTTTACGGATTTAAGTTTTCTTCCTCTGTAAAGGCCTCCGACTATCTTTATCAATTAAAGTCAACCTCCTCGCTTAGTTTTTCAAGATATTCAAAATACTCCTTTATTTTATCAGATATTTTACCTTTTTCAATTATATTGAATGCTTCATCCCTTGCGATTTCAAGAAGTTCAATATCTCTCACAGGATCAGCTATCTTAAATACAACATCACCCCATTGCTGTTTTCCCAAGGGATTTCCGCTTCCCCTTATTTTAAGATCCTCCTCTGAAATCCTAAATCCATCATTTATATTTTTTATTATCTCCATTCTTTTCAAGGCATCCTGCCCCACACCTCTGTTTTTTATAAGAAAACAGAACCCTTCACCCTTTCTTCCGACCCTTCCTCTCATTTGATGGAGCTGAGAAAGCCCGTATCTTTCCGGATGTTCTATAACAATAAAGTTGGCTCCCTGCACATCAATACCAACCTCTATTATTGAAGTGGTTATTAAAATGCTTATCTCTCCCTCTTCAAATTTTTTTCTGATTTCCTCTTTCTCTTTTGCTTTCATTTTCCCGTGCAAAATCCCGATTTTTAATTCGGGATATCTTTCTTTTAAATCTTTATAAGCTGTTTCAAGAGCTTTCAAATCCATTACCTCTGACTCCTCAATGAGAGGATAGACAATAAATCCCTGTTTCCCGGATTTCGCCTGTTCTCTTATCCAGTCAAACATTTTCTCCCTTTCCCTTTCATTAACAATATATGTTTTTATTCTTTTCTCCCCAAAAGGAAATTCCTTTAAAACCGAAACTTTTAGGTCAGAGTAAAGTGTAAGGTAGAGAGAGCGCGGTATTGGAGTGGCTGTCATTACAAGAAGGTCAACATTCTTTCCTTTAAGTGAAATAGCGGTTCTTTGAGCGACTCCGAAGCGGTGCTGCTCATCTATTATCACATACGCAAGGTTTTTGTATTTAACTTTTTTTTGAAAGAGAGCATGGGTTCCGACAATAAATTTAACCTCTCCCCTTTCAATCTTTTCATAAAGATCTTTTTTCTGTTTTGGAGTAAGGCTTCCCATAAGAAGTGCTGATTTTACATTTTTAAAAGATTTCATCCTCTTTATTCTTGAAAAATGCTGGGATGCGAGGATCTCCGTCGGAGCCATAAAGGCAACCTGATAACCGTTTTTAATCATAAAGAGAGAGGTTGCAAGGGCAACAAAGGTTTTACCACTCCCCACATCTCCCTGTAAAAGTCTTTTCATAGGAAAAATATCCTGAAAATCTTTCAATATCTCGGAGATAGCTTTTTTTTGGGAATTTGTTAGCTTTATTCCCTCCCTGCTTTCAAAATATTTGACAATATCGTAAAATTTCAAGTTTCTCTTTTTCCTTTTATTCTCAAGCTTTTTTCTGAAATATGTTAAAGATAGCTGGAAAAAGAAGAATTCCTCAAATATTAATCTTTTAACCTCTGGCATTCTAAGAGAGGGGATTTTTTTCAGTTCGGGAAAGTGAATTGCTTTAAGTGAGAGTTTTCTTGAAGGGAATATGTATTTTTTAATTAAAAATTCAGGGATATTTTCCTTTATATCAAAGGATTTGAAAATCTCAGCAATTATTCTATGAATTTTTTTTGAGCTCAGACTTTCTATTCTTCCGTAAACAGGTATGGCTTTCTCCTCATCCTGCTCATTTTTCAAAACCTCATACTTTGAAGGATTCATAACAAATATAAGGTTTTCTTCATCGGGAAATTTTGATTCTCCGTAAAATAGCACTTTAACACCTTTTTTAAAAACCCTCAGTAAAAACCTCTGATTGAAAAAAACAGCCTTTCCGTATTTTTTTCCATCATGAAAATAGACATAAACGATTGCCATCCTTCTGTATCTCGTAAAGCCCAGTTTAACCTTTGAAACAATACCTTTGACCCAACCTGATTTTCCGGGTATAAACTCTGACACAGGAAAAACCCTGTCCCTTATTTCATACTTTATCGGATAATAGTATAAAAGATCCTTAACAGTAAAAAAGCCTTTTCTGTTTAAAATTTTCTTAATCCGGGGACCTACCCCCTTTATCTCCTCAACACCTTTTAAAATCTCCTCCATCTGACAATTTTATGCAAAACCGAAATCTTTTTCAAGGAACTGAGAAGGAATAACTAAGAACTAAGAACTGGGAAGTTGGAAGGAAGAAGTAGTATTAGCATTGAGCATTGAGCTCTGAGCCTTGAGCTGAGTCGTGAATGGTGAATGGTGAATGGTAAATCGGAGCTGTTAGTGTTTGGTTTTTTACTTTTAAATAAATAGCAAATTGAGAATAGGGAAATAAGAATCGCTTTTCTTTTTAATAAATTTCAAGTTAATCATTATCAATAATACTACAAATTTTCCCAATAAAAAATCAGATATCAATCTTTTTAATGAAATTCACTAATTTAGGGAGTAGTTCATCAAACAGATCAGTTAATATATTGCGCTCATCTTCATTAATTAAATTTCTATCAAATGCTTTATTCATCCATAATTCTGATTCTTTTGCCGAAGAAAGAGCATATCTGAAAAACTTTCTTAAATCTCCTTTTTGATTTCTATAATATCCCTCAACTAAATTTGCTGAAATGCTATCTGTAGAATCCACAAACTGTTTCCCTATTGTCCATTTTTCAAAACTTTCCCATTTCTCTACTATTTTCCAAACAATTTCTCCCAATTCCATAGAAATTTCAAAAATCCTTAAACTTTTTATATCTTTCATTATTACCTCCAATTCACGATTAACAATTCACGATTCACACGGCACGTCAGTGTCACCCGTTTCAATTCCTTATAGGTCTCATTCGTGAATGGTGAATGGTGAATGGTAAATCGGAGCTGTTAGTGTTTGATTTTTTATTTTTGTTTAGGTAGTCAACGATGTGTAGCAAAACGAGTTTATAATTTTTATTCTCAGTTTGTGTCTCCAATTCACAATTTTC
>JALVQI010000207.1 GCA_027031485.1 Candidatus Aminicenantota bacterium
ATATGCAATACCTTCGTTATCGCCGCCGTCAATGTCGTCTTCCCGTGATCCACGTGCCCTATCGTTCCAACATTTAAATGAGGCTTCGTCCTCTCAAACTTCTCTTTAGCCATTTATTTACCTCCTAAAAAATTTAAATCATATATAATAAGCCCACGATCAGACTTGAACTGATGACCCCATCCTTACCAAGGATGTGCTCTACCGACTGAGCTACGTGGGCATTAAAGAGCGGGAGACGGGATTTGAACCCGCGACCTCCTGCTTGGAAGGCAGGAGCTCTACCACTGAGCTACTCCCGCATTAAAAATGGGCAGGAGAGGATTCGAACCTCTGTAGCCTCTCGGCAACGGGTTTACAGCCCGCCCCATTTGACCGCTCTGGCACCTACCCATTAATAGCTGGCGGAGGGACTTGAACCCACGACCTGCTGATTACAAATCAGCTGCTCTACCGATTGAGCTACGCCAGCAGAAACAGGCTAAATTTAGCAAAAATAAACAAATTTGTCAATAGTTTTTATGTTTTTTTATTTTTTTTCTTCAATTCTATAATATATTTTTCTCTGTCTTGGACCATCAAATTCAGCAAAGAATATTCCTCCCCATGTCCCCAAAGACAATCTCCCATCTTCAAAAAAGACAAAAAGCTGATTCCCAACAATAACTGATTTTATATGGGAATCCGAGTTTCCTTCAAAGTGTTTATAACCCGCTCCAGACGGAACCAATGAGTTTAACTTATTGTTAATATCAAAAACCACATCAGGGTCAGCGGATTCATTTATAAATATCCCAGCCGTTGTGTGAGGAACATATAAAAATATAATTCCCTCTTTGTAAGAAGAAATTAACTCTTGAACTTTTGATGTAATATTGATAGATTCTATTCTATTAGATGAAACAACAGTTAAATAATCCAAGTTTTTTATTCGTCGTATCTTTCCGGAACAATTCCAATAACTTCCACACCTGCACTTTTGGCAGCATCTATAATTTTAACAACCTCTTTGTATGGAAGATCGGAGTTTGCCCTTATAAAAATAGTTTTATCCTGTCTTGTTGAATAAATATCCCTTAATCTTTGAACAAGTAAATCATAAGGGACCTTTTCCTGATTTATCATAACATCCATATTCTTTTTCAAAGATAAAATAATAACATTTGATGGCCCCTGATCCTGACCGGAAGCAGTTTCAGGTAATTTAAGATCTATTCCCTTCTGTGTTGAAGGAGTTATAACCATAAAAATAACCAATAAAACCAATAAAATATCAATTAAAGGAACTACGTTAGGATCTGATTTTGTGGTACCTGTACCACCAACTGCCATACCCATTGTGCAACCTCCAAAATTTAATAGCTTTTTTTATCATATATAAAAACTTTTGTCAATTGTTTATAACTCTTTTCCATAAATGCCATAAATTTTATATTTAGTGGCATTGATATTTTTTAAGATATTGTTCATTACATAATTATCATCCAAAATCCATGACATTTCAGAGCCTTCGATACCCATATTTATTGCATTTTTAATAACATTATAGTAAAGAGCCACATCAAATCCTCTCCTTCTGAATTTATGTTTAACTCCGAGAGTTACAACTCTCATATTTTTTATCTTCTTCATCCCGAGAAGAAGTTTTATAATTCCAAACGGAAAGAGTTTTCCTTTTAGATCTATCAAAATTTCATGTATGTCTCTGAAGGCAATTAAAAAACCGGCAGGTTCTCCGTTAACCTCTGCAAAGAGAACAAGGTTGGGATCAACAATCATCTTTAAATCTTTAGCAAGTTTATCTATTTCAGCATCAGTATAAGGCACAAATCCCCAATTATCCAGCCATGCTTCATTATAGATTTCTTTTATTCTCTCAACCTCATTCTTAAAATCTTTCATATTTATTGTTCTTATAACTGTATCATCCCTGCTCTCAACTTTTTCAACAAATCTTTTCATTCTGTCCGAAATTCTTACATTCCATTTAGTAACATACCATGCCCACCACTCTTTAATCTTTTTTAATCCTGCATTTTCATAAAGGGCAATATAGTATTCGGGATTATATGTCATCAAAAGCATAGGAGGCCTATCAAAACCTTTAATTAAAAGCCCACCCTCTTCATTTGTGGAAAAATTAAATGGGCCCATGATATCTTCCATTCCTCTCTCTTTCACCCATTCAAAAGCAGCTTCAAAGAGTGCATTAGCAATATACTGTCTGTCAACGGATTCAAAAAAACCAAAAAAACCTGTTTTTTTATTAAAATGCTCATTATAACGGTGATTAACAGAAGCCGTTATTCTACCTAAAACCTCTCCATCTTCTTCATAGATAAAAAACTCAGAGTCACTGTATTCAAAAAAGGGATAATGTTTCTTATCAAGTCTCTCTTTCATATCAAGCTCAAGAGGAGGAACCCAATTTCTGTAGATCCTGCCATAAATCTTATAAGGCACCCTGATAAATTTTTTCAAATCCCTTTTAGTTTTTACAGGTTTAATGTTTTTATCCATATTACCCTCTCCTAATAAATTTTATAATCAATTTCAGCTTCATTGACAAATTTAATAACATATTTTTCTTTTATATTTGTAAGAAAGCCTTCCAGACGAATCCTTAATTTATACTTTCCCCGTTTTGCTGTTTTAAAAACTTCAAAAGGAATAGTGATAGGAGCTGTTGTATCTATGAATTTTTTTTCATCCAATGTCCTTAACTTTAAATCGATTTCATTAGCTTTAAAATTATTTTTCGAAAAATCAAGACCATTGCTCTCTAAAATACTAATACTTAATATAGGATAATAATTCAAAAGGTAATTATTCTTTAATTGGAAATTCAGAAATAACCTATAGGTTTTACCCCGTGTTAACCTATTTTTTGAAAGAGAAAGCTCTATTTTTATGTTAGAATTTTCTATAGCTTTGCTATTTCCACAAGTTACATAAAAAACAAAAGCAAAAAACAAAAGAAAAACAACAAGTCGTTTTGACATTGTTAAAAATTCTATGCTATTTTTATGTTGCTGTCAATACAACAAAAAACTAAGGTTTTACCATATATGAAATTTCTATTTTTTTTGACTCTGCCGGTTTTAAAAAGATTAATTTGTTCCCCTTCTCATAATCTTTGATATTTAAAGAACCAAAACCGCCAAGTCCCCTGGTCCACGGTTCAAGACATACAAAATCCCTGTCTTCCACTGAATATAAAACAAGAATTTCTATATTATCATCATAAACAATTTGAATACTTTTTCCCGTGGTTTTATTTATAATCTCTGCCGTGTTTTTCTCTGTTTCCTTAAAAGCCCTTTCATAATATTTTCCTGAAATAACAGGGATCTTTTTTTCATCAAAATCTCTCTCCCCAACTCCTATTTTCATCTCTTCATCCAAAATAATCTCTTTCCCACAATTTATGGCAACTTCAATACCATCATCCTTTCTAAAATAAAAATAGGGATGCAATCCATATGCAACGGGTACGATCCTGTCAGAATTATTAACAATCTCTGAAATTATGGTTAACTTTTTTTCATTAAGAAGATATTCGATAAAAAAATCAACTGAAAATGGATAGTATTCATCCTTTAAGTTATCATAGGAAAATTTATACCTGACCTTTGCTAAATCATCTTCTGCGGTTTCGTCAATTTTTTCCCATTTTCCTGAATCCACAAACCCATGAAGCGGCATATTGTAAAGTTTTTCTTCCCCATAAATTTTATATTTCCCCAATATTCTCTTATCCCCTTCAATTAACCAGGTTCTACCAACGGACGGGAAAAGTATCGGATTGCCTCCATTATAAAACTTTTGTCTTTCCTCAACAAATTTTTCAGGATAATAGAAGATTTCCTCTCCTTTAAAAGTCCAGCTGTAGAGATTGTTTCCATTTTCCGGTAAAATCTTAAAAATCGAATCCTTAACCTCAAATGTGTCAACAATCATTTTTACCTCCTGAATCTTTTAAAATATTAAAAATATTATATCTAAAAGAAGAAAAAATCAACTCATATTAATAAAAAACATGCTTTTTATAGACATCAAATTCGACAAAATTTGTAATATCCTGAACATAAATGTCGTATTTTTTAATCTTAACTTCTTAAAAGATATAAACAAAACAATATTCTATATAGCCTCTGTTCATGGTATGAATTTTGATTATGATTTTTATATATAAGGAGGTTTAAATGAAAAAAAGTTTTAAGGTGAAAAATTTAGGTGTCTTTTTTAGTATAATGATATTTATTCTCTCCCTTTCCTTGTCATTTGGACAGAGGCCCTTCAATCCCCCAAAAAAAAGATTAAAAGTTGTCGGTACTTCACAGTATTTAGGGTATTTAAATGCAGCTCTTGATATTTCGGAAGGAGGAAGGCCAGTGGAAGGATTAAAAGTATACTTAAATGAAGTGCAATTAAGTGATAGAGGTGGCGGCTTTTATTCAGTTGGCACACCCTATCCCTATAAAATGGCACTTGGAAAAACCATTGTTATAAGCTATTTGCCTGAAGAACCTTTGAGAAGAATACACGAGAGACCAAGACCCATAATATTGGGGACATACAAAATTAACAATTATATAGAATGGGTTTATCCTCTTCATAATTCAACTATATCATTGGGAAGTTCTGCTTCCTCCCATGTGATCTTCAGATGGAATTATGCGGGCAGAATCCTGAAGACAAAGGTAACATTACAAAATTTTACAAAACATTCGGATGTTTTCTCAACTGTTGTTACGGACGAAAAGGTAGCAATACCGAAAAAACTTTTAATAAGCGGGGATACATATAGATTTGATCTTGAAGTCGTAGGTCCTATGGGCCAATTCAGATTAACAGAGGCTACGGCAAGAGGTTCCAAAATAGATTTTTATTATTGGGGTCACATTTATTTCAGAGTCAGATAAAAATCATCGGTCAACATATTTTTAATCCATAAAGAAAGAGGGAAGTCAATTATCATCCTTGTTTTCTTTACAAAAACCTTACCATTTGTTATATTTTTGTATGAAAAATTTTGTTCTGATTCTTGATTTTGGATCCCAGTACACTAAACTGATTGCAAGAAGAGTAAGAGAATTAAATATATACAGTGAGATTCATTCCTACAGTACACCGGAAAAAAAGATATTGGAACTCAAACCTTCCGCCATTATTCTTTCAGGAGGGCCTTCAAGTGTTTATGAAAAGGATGCTCCCAGGATTTCAAAAAAGATTCTCAATTCGGGGATTCCAATCCTGGGTATATGCTATGGTATGCAATTAATCGCATACCTTTTAGGTGGAAAAATAGAAAGTACGAAAAAAAGAGAATTCGGGTTCGCAAAATTAAAGATCTTAAAAAAATCTCCTGTTTTCGAAGGATTAAAAGACGGAGAACAGGTATGGATGAGCCATGGAGATGAGGTTACAGAACTTCCTGAAGGGTTTGAGAGAATAGGCTCGACAGATAACACACCAAACACTGTGATAGAAAACAAGAAGAGCAAAATATACGGTGTGCAATTTCATCCTGAAGTAGTACACACTAAAAACGGAAAACAGTTTTTAAAGAATTTTCTCATAAACATAGCAGGGATAAAACCCACCTGGACAATGGAATCTTTTATAGAAAAGAGTGTTAATACAATAAAAGAAAATGTAAAAGATGAAAAAGTTTTGTTGGGATTAAGCGGAGGAGTGGATTCATCTGTTGCAGCTGTTTTGCTTTACAAAGCAATCGGAAAAAATTTAGTACCTGTTTTCGTTGACACCGGCCTTCTAAGAAAATTTGAAGGAAAAGAATTAATAAAAGAGTTTAAAAAACTAAAAATTCAAATACACACAGTAAAAGCTTCCGAGATTTTTTTCAAAAGATTAAAAGGAATTACTTCCCCTGAAAAGAAAAGAAAGATAATCGGAAAAACCTTTATAGATATCTTTTACAGAGAAGCAAAAAAAACGGGAAAGATTAGATTTTTAGCTCAGGGGACGACCTATCCCGATGTAATAGAGAGCACTTCAGTTAAAGGTCCTTCTGCGGTAATCAAAAGTCACCATAATGTAGGAGGACTGCCGGCAAAATTAAAAATGGATTTAATAGAACCTTTAAGGGAACTATTTAAAGATGAGGTGAGAGAGGTAGGAAAGCTTTTGGGACTTGACGAATGGTTTATAAGAAGACATCCTTTTCCCGGCCCGGGGCTTGCAGTTCGAATCATCGGTGAAGTAAATAAAAGAAGGGTTAAAATCCTGCAGGATGCAGATCACATTGTTAATGAAGAGGTACAAAAAGCAGGAGTTTATGATAATCTCTGGCAGAGTTTCGCAGTCCTATTGCCGATAAAAAGTGTGGGAGTTATGGGAGATAAAAGAACGTACGAAAATGTATGCGGAGTTAGAATGGTTATATCATCAGACGGAATGACTGCAAATTGGTATCATGCTTCTCCTGAACTATTGAACAACATTGCGACAAGAATAGTCAATGAAGTCAAAGGGATAAATAGAGTTGTTTATGATATAACATCAAAACCTCCCGGTACGATTGAATGGGAATAAAGGAGAGATAAACTGATGAATAAAGAAAAAATTTTAAAAATTATCAATGAATTGTTGAAGAAAAAATCTTCAAAGCTAAATTCGGTTCTTTCCAAAAAAGTTGATGAACTGGAAGCAAAGATCACAGAAATCAGGGAATTAGAAAAAGCCATAAATTTCGAACTCTCACAAGGCGAAAAAGAAGAGCTTGAAATTAATTTGGAATCTTCGAAAGAAACAGAAGACACACAGATAGAAGAAATTATCTCTCATTTTGACATGTCTCATTTTAGAATGTTAATAGAAAAAATAGCCTTATCCGACACTCAGGCAAAAATACTTGATAGTATGATGGATGGCCTTGAATGGCTTACAAAAAGGTCCTATTTTTTTGTAAAAAGAGGGGAAAAATTGGTCTGCTTTAAGTCTTCGGGGACAAAAACAAACAAACCCTCTGGAATCTTAATCTCCTTTTCCTTAAATACATCCTTAAAATATATATTTGAAAAAGGTAATTTCTATTATGGAAAACCAGATAATTTTGATGAAGAATACATATTAACAAAAAAGTTAGAACAACCTGAGCCCCAGGAAATTTTGGTGTTACCCATAAAAATCAAAGGTAAGACCATGGCTGCTGTTTATATAGACAATAAAGGTGAAAAGATTAAAAACACGGATGCTCTAATAATCTTAGCTACAGTAACATCCATGTCATTGGATCTCCTTCCGATAAAAAAATGGGTAACTTCAACTTTCGGAGAGAATGTTGAAACTTCCAAAAAGAGAAAGGTTCAAAGTAACGAAGTAATAGAGGGGGAAGAGGAGACAATTGAAATAATAGAAGAAAAATTATCTCCCGAAGAAGAAAAAAAGCACAAGGAAGCAAAAAGATTGGTTAATGTAATAATGTCAGATTTAATTTCCTATAATAAAGACAAGATCAAACAGGGAATAAAAGAGGGGAATATTTATAAATTTTTAAGAAATGAAATAGATCAGGCAGCTGCTCATTTTTATAATAAAATACCCGAAGAAATCTGGAAAAGGGAAAATTATTTTGAAAAAGCCTTAATTGAGAAGATAGCAAAGGGCAACAAAGACCTCTTAAATGGATTCAAATTTAAATCAGAATAAGAAAAATAAAAACCTCATATTTATATTACTTCTTATAATCATTTTATCATTCATACTTTCACTATTCTTTATTATCTGGGAAAGCAAAAGATTTAAATTAAAAGAGAAAAAAATCATCAAAAAAACATATTCTTTAAAATACAGGCTTAACTATAGCTGGGAAGATCAATTCAATAAATTCAAAGAATACCGAACCCTTTTAAAAAAGAAAAAATATAGAAAAGCAAGAATGATTTTTAGAAGTCTATATTTTCCTTCCATTTTAAAAGACATAGAATATTTTGAAAAACTTAAATTATCATATTCAGAAAAAAGGGATTATCAAAGTTTAATACTTTGTAATAATCACAAAGAGTTCATTTTTTCTCCCCATTATAATGATATATTAAAAATCTGCGCTACAATTTACAGAGAAAACAAAAGATGGACTAAGGTAAAAAAAATCCTTGATGAAAACCGGAAGATCTTTTTAAAAGAAAAGCCCGAGTTATATCTTTTCCTCAGGGCGGAGCTGTTGAAAAAAAACAGATGGAAAAACCGAAAGAGTATTGAAAGAATTTATAAAGACATATTAATAAAATATCCGCAATCAGAATTTGAAAAAATCATAATTAAACAAAACTACAATATTTTAAAAAAACTATCCCTTATGGAAAGGATAGAAAGAATAAAGAATTTAATTAACAATAGAAAGTATAAAAAAGCATTTAAGGAACTTTCAAGACTAAAAAACAGCAATGAAAAAAACTATCTCATCGGACTTACCTACTATAAAAGAGGCATGCTTACTTTTTCAGAAAAATGGCTTCAGAATGTTGACTTTAATTCGCCGGAAGGAGTTTCTGCCTGTAAATATCTATTAAGAATTTCTTACAGAAGGACAAAACTTCTTAAAATTGATAATATCTATAACGAATGTTTAAGAGAAGGGGCTAATAAGGAACTATTAAGAGAAATTATGGGAGATTTTTACTTTTCTAATCTTATTCTATACAGGGCTAAATTCTTTTATAAAAAAGCTGTTGATTCAAAAGTTAAATTAACTCAAGGTGAAGAGATCAAGAGAAGACTCGCATGGATTTATCTTGCTTTCGGAGAAAAAGAAAAGACCTTTGAATACTACAAGGAGAGATATCTATATAAGGATGGTATAACTGCTTCCGATATGTTCTGGTTTGCAACTTTAAAAGAAGACATATACGGAAAAGATAAAGAAACAAAGGAAATATTTGCAAAACTTGCGGAGGACTATTATTATCACTATTATGGTCAAAATTCACTGAAAAAGCTTTCAAAAAAGGTGAAAAAGAGAATAGAAAATATCCTTGAAAAAAGAGATTTAGACCTACCCTTTACAAATTTTCTGTTACGGGAGTTTAAAAGACTGGATTTTCTCTATAAAAATGGGCTCAGAAGATATTTTTTAAGAGAGATCTCATACCTCTCAAATCTTTATGGTGGAGAAGAATTAAAGTATTATCAACTGGATGAATTAAGAAGATTGGATAATCTTTATCTTTTGTTAAGAAAAAGATTGGAATTAAAAAATCCATATTCAGCGAAAACACCAATTAAATACCTGTACTATACATATCCTCTTCCGGGAGAATACTTTTCAATAATAAAAAATGAAAGTAAACAGTATAAAATAGATCCATTTCTGATAATTTCTTTGATTCGTCAGGAAAGTTTGTTTAACAAGGATGCAAAATCTTATGCCGGAGCAAGGGGATTGATGCAATTAATGTATTATACGGCAAAAAAATTAGCGAAAGAACTAAAATACAGAAGAATAAGAGCAAAACATCTGTATATACCTGAAACAAATCTCAAATTAGGTATTTACTATCTTAAAAAGCTCTCGGACAGATACGGAAAAGATAATTTACCATATATATTAGCAGCTTACAATGCAGGGGAACACAGAGTTGATTACTGGAAAAAAGTTTTAAAAGAAGAAAATAAGGAAGAGTTTGTTGAACTGATTCCCTTCACCCAGACAAGAAAGTATGTGAAATTAATTCTTACCAATTACTTTATTTATAAAAAAATCTATTCGGAATAAAAAATTTCTCATAAAAAAAGAAAGCCCGTTCGCCTTCGGCGAACGGGCTTTTATTCAAATTACAGCCTTTGTTCTTTAGAAATTAACTCTGAATCCGAACTGAAGAAGTCCCGGAGGATTAACTTCAATAACACTACCCTGATATGGACCGGGTCTCCATTCCATCTTCTCCGTATTAAAGTGATTGTCAGCATTGATAAGATAGAAGAGAAGTGTCGCTTTTACATTCTCGCTGATCATAAAACTCTTTTCAAGACCGAGGTCAAGCATATAGTTAGCCGGTAATCTTACTTCACCCCATCTCTGATCCTTTCTGAAGAAATATGTTCCTCCCAGTCTGCTTGCAGGATAACCACCATATGGGAAGATCGGATATCCCTCTCTTATTCTGAAGTTATAGGAGAAGTTTATACCATAGGGAAGCTGGAAGAGTCCGTTAATCTTAAAGATCCATCTTGCATGAATAATGTATCCCTCGTTAAGAGCATATGGATAATATCCCTGTTTTTCATAGTATTCCCAGTTGGTAAAGGTAAAGTATTCGCTCTTATCCTTTACCCAATGCCAATCCTGTAATACCAAAGAAGCATCAAGCATCCATTTGTCGGCAAGTCTCTTTACTGCCTCTATTTTCAAACCATAGTATTCGGTATGTGTTTTATGATAGTTTGTAATAAGTCTTACTGAACCTGAACCTCTTGTATTTGTCCAGAGGCTCTGTCCTGTAACAGGGTCTGTATAGTAAATCTTGTACATTGAGGCATTTTCAATTTCTCCGTCAGGATATTTCCACAGAAATCTCTTGGGATTAACAGCCTTTTTGTAAATCAGGTTAGCTGAAATACCGAAGTTTTTGAATATTTCCTTATCCATTCCGAGAATTACTTCGTATGTGGTCGGATTTTTGTAATCATCAGCAAATTTAACATTTGTTGTGGTCTGAGCCGGATCATACTTGTTAAAACCAAAATATCTCATAAGGCCTACGGAATTCGGATTGGGATATAGACTCGGATTTGCTTTGTACATATCAATTTCAAAAGGTGTGAGGGGGTCAAATTCACCCGGATCTGGCATAAAGTTTCCATTCACATCCCAGAAAGGTACCCATATACCTCTGAAGCTGAGAGGCCAGAACATATTTCCTTCCTGACCTTCAAGTTTTGGACCGTAGGATGCAACACTTAATTTAATAACTGTTTTTCCATTTCCTGAAATATCATAGTTTAAGGATAATCTTGGAGAAAAAACCGAAGGAATTGACTTTATATCATAGGGTTCAACTGTCTTCGGACCAATGTAAGGCTCCCACTCGGGAACAGGTTCAGCTGCTCCTTCAGGTCCTTTGTATGTCCTCAATTTAAAACCATTTGCCGTGGTTTTACCAAAGTGATACCAGATCTTATCATATCTGAGACCTATATTTGCTACCAATTTTCCGAAGGTTGCCGTATCCTGGAAGAATACACCCATTCTCTTGGAATGAATATTTCCTACATTATCCGTATATGCACCGAACCAGTCATAATTATTATCATACTTGTGAATCGTAGGTCTGGAGCCTGTTCCATTGTCACCGGGAACTCCCGGAGCGAAAATAATTATAAGTCTTGAATTGGGATACTGAATTTGCGGAAGATATATACCATCCTGATAAGTGGCTCCTACTTTGATTTCATGGGTTCCTCCCATAAAATTATCAACAAAATAGTTAGCTATGGCCTTACCATGTTTTCTTTCCTGAGATCTTTCCCACCATGGAGCAGTTCCCTGATATATCTGAGAGGTCTCACCATTTACAACAACCCAGAGATCCTTATCCTGATACATTGTTTTATCCGGACCATAGTTTCCGGGACCATGACCATTGTCAAGATCTGTTCCTCTCGGATCATCAACAACACTTCCTGTTAAGAATGAATATTTTAAATTAACAAAAAGATTACCTTTAACCACATCAAGATCTGCCTGATAAACAGTTGTATTGGCAACAGTATCCTGAATGGGACCTTCTGTAAAATATGAGGGATCTGTCCAGGTATTCAAATATGCCTTGGATTTGTCCTTCACAATCTGTAACTGCAATGAAGAAGATCCATACTGGAAATTCAATTTACCTAAGTATGAAGGAGAAACACCTCTCTTTTCCTGATTGGCCACTGTTCTCTTTGACACATAGTTATTGCTGTATGAAAGGAAGAACCATGCCCTATCCTTAACAATGGGACCACCAAGGTTGAACCCGAGCTGGGTTACCCTGTTAATTCCCGGAGTTACCCAATCAGGATGGAGTTTAAGCATGGACTCGGGAAGAGTTTTTTTGAATTCAAAATCTTCGTCCTGAACATAGATATAGCTGTCTCCTGAAACTTTGTTCCCTCCTCTCTTGGTAACAAAGTTAACAACCATACCGCCGGCAGCTGTTTCAATATCATCGGCACCCTGGGAAACCTGTACTTCATCAACAGCATTAATGTTGATGCTCATAGCCATCTTTCCGGCAAACCTTGCAGCTCCAACATTCGCACCATTTAATGTCCAGTCGGAATTGAATCTATCACTTCCCATTCCTACTACTTCCGAACCCCACTGTCCTCCACCTTCAAGAGTATCAAGAAGAACACCGGGAATAGTATCAAGAATATTATCAATATTCTTTGGTACAGGAATTGACTGTAACTGTTCCTGAGTTAAATTTGAAGAAACAGTTGCTTTTCTGGTATTAACAACAGGACTCTCAGCTGTAACGGTTATCTTTTCACTGATCTTTCCCATTTTTAAAACAAGAGTGAAAGTAGCATCATCACCTGCGTGGAGAACCAGTTTTTTTACCGCCGGCTCAAAGCCCTCAAGCTCTGCCTTGACAGAATATGTGCCAATAGGAAGCTTGAGGAATCTAAAGTTACCTGAAGCGGTGGTAACAGTAGTCATGGGAGCAATTTTGTCTCCTGTAAGTGTTACAGTAACTCCCGGTAAAGGACTTCCGTTGGAGTCCACAACCTTTGCGTGAATGTTTGCAGTAGACTTTTGCGCGTAACCAAAGGAAATAATAAAAGCCACTGCAACAAACAGCGTTAATAATTTACGCATGTAAACCTCCTTTTAAAGTTTTAGAAAATTACCTATAAAGAAACATACCATAAAAAAATCACAGTATAGTTGTATTTCAGGAAACTGGGTTTGTGAAAAATCCAAAAATTTGGATTTTTTTGTCCAAAAAATTGGATTTTTTATAAAACACTCTTTTTTATCCCCCCAAGTTATAAATATCTTCAATTAATTTAAGAGCTCTATATCCCTCGGAAAGGCTTGAATTTACGCTCTTATTTCTATTTAATGCTTTTAAAATTTCATGATACGCTCCGTCAAATGCTCTTGTTTTTTCCAGTTCACTAAAAGGGAATTTAATCTTAACCAAATCCTTAAAACCTGTGTAGAGCTTACTCTCTTTGATTTCATAAAGTTCAGAGATACCATTACCAACTATTATCTTTCCTCTCGTTCCTTCAACCTCAATAGAAAAATGAAAATAATCCCTTTCTCCGCCAATTTCAATAAAAATCGGGATTCCACCGCTTTTTTCGTACAATAGAGCAATAACTCTTTTCTCCATCTCCCCCTCTTTATCTATAAAAACATCCTTAATTTCAAACTCTTTAAAAAGATAGAATAAAATATCAATCAAATGTGTTCCATCATGAAGAAGATGACCTCCACCTTCAAGCTCAAGAAACATAGAATGATACTTTTCGGGGATTTTCCCCAGGAGAACTTTCCCATATACTGTTTTTATTTTCCCAATCCTTCCTCTATCCATAGCTTTTTTCAAAAACTCATACCTTGCATCCCACCTTCTCTCATGGTTCACAACAACAGGGATCTTATTCTTTTCCCAAAGAGCTTTCATCCTATCAGCTTCTTTCAAATTTCTTGCTATCGGCTTTTCTAAAATAATTCCTTTCACGCCTTCTTCTAATGAATAAGTAAAAATCTCTTCATGGGTTTTTGTCCAGGAAGCAATTGTCACAATGTCAGGCCTTAAAGAATCTATTGCTTCCTTGTAGTTCTCAAAAAACGGTAAATTAATCCCTTTTTCCTTAAGAAAAAGTTTTTTGCTTTTATCTATATCGCATACACCCACAAGTTTTAGCTCATCAGGAAAAGCCTTTATACCACCATAATGAGAAGCCGGTTTTCTTCTCTTCGGGTCAAATTCATAAAAAAGTCCAGCATTTCCAAGGCCAATCAATAAAACCTTATACATCCTTTTTTTCTTTTTCCTTAATCAACCATCTGATTTCATTTTCTCCCAATACTTTTAGCTCACCAACGGGAATCCCCTTAAGTTCAAATTTCCCGATTTTTATTCTCTTTAATTTCAAAACAGGATGTCCTATTTTTTTAAACATCTGTCTTATCTGATTTTTTTTACCCTCTATCAATCTTACCTCATACCATGAATTTGTCCTGGTTTTTCTTATAAGCTTTATTTTAGCCGGTAATGTTTTCCTTCCCCCATTTAACTTTATTCCTCTTTTCAAAAACTCTATTTTTTTTACTTCCGGGAAACCAGACACTTTCACAATATACCATTTTTCCAATCCACCGTTTAAAACAAAGTTAGCTATATCTCCATCATTTGTTAGAAAAATCAGCCCTTCTGATTGTAAATCAAGCCTGCCCACCGGATAAATTTTTAATTTCCTCAATTTATAGGGAAGCAATTCATAGATGGTCTTTCTTCCTTCAGGATCAGTTAAAGAGGTTATATATCCCTTGGGTTTATTTAAAAGAACATAAACCTTTGGAAGAGGGGGAGGAATTTTTTTCCCTTTAACAGTTATCTTATCCTTTTCATTAACCTGATATGAAAGCTCCCTTACGACCTTCCCGTTTACTTTCACATATCCATCTTTTATCAGATCTTTCACCCTTCGCCTTGAATCAACCCGTCTGTCAGTAAGAAATTTTATAAGTGTAGTCACTTTGTATTTTTATTTTTCAAATCAAGCCTTTTTAGCATCTCATTAAAAGTTGTGCTTTTCATTCCTAACATTTCAGCTGCCTTTTTCTGAACTCCATTTGCCTTCTTCAATGCCTTTAAAAGCAGGTATTCTTTTAATTGCTCTGTTTTATCCTTTAAAGAAGTTCCATTTAACTCTAAAAGATTGTATAAAAAAGGAATTGAGGAATATCTTTTTTCAAGCGGAATATCATCTTTGGTAAGAATTTTATTCTCGGATAAAACAACCATGCTCTCCACAACATTCTCAAGTTCTCTTACATTTCCCGGCCAGTGATAATTTTTTAAATATTCAAGAGCTGATTCATCTATCCCCTCTATGTTCTTGGAATTAATTTCTGCGTATTTCCTAATAAAAAAGTCCACAAGTAAAGGAATATCCTCTTTCCTCTCCCTCAAAGGCGGAATTTCAATCTTAATGACATTCAATCTATAGTAAAGATCCTCTCTGAACTTTCCCTCTTCAACCATTATACTCAATTCCTGATTTGTAGCTGCAATAACTCTCACATCAGCTTTTCTAACCTTGGTATCACCTAATACTATATATTCTTTTTCCTGAATAACCCTTAAAAGCTTAACCTGTGTCTGTAACGGAACAGTCGCAACATCATCAAAAAAAAGTGTTCCCCCTTTTGCAACTTCAATCAAGCCCACCTTATCTGCGATTGCTCCCGTAAAAGCTCCCTTTTTATGCCCAAAAAGGTTGCTTTCAAAAAGCTCATCCGGAGCTGAATATGCAACAACAAAGGGTAAACTACTTCTTAATGATTCCATGTGTATGGCTCTTGCCACAAGCTCTTTCCCTGTTCCACTTTCGCCGTAAATCAACACAGTACTATTTGTTTTTGCAACTTTTTTTATCTTATTAATAACCTCTTTTATCGCTTCACTCTTGCCCACTATATTATGAAAAAATTCCGATTTGCCAAAATTATGTTTTAACTCTTCTATATCCCTTTTATCTGAAGATATTAAAGCTTTCTCCACTGTATCTATGAGATGCTGATTATCAAATGGTTTATTCAGATAATCTATGGCCCCCATTTCAATGGCTTTGACCGCAGTTTCCAGAGTACCATAAGCCGTCATAATTATTACTTTAACATCACTATCTATTCTTTTTAACTCTTTAAAAATCTGTATTCCCGAAGTTCCGGGAATCATCAAATCCAGCAAAACAAGATCAAAATGCTGTTTTTTATGTTTTTCAAGAGTTTCTTCAATATTAGTTGAAAACTCAAGTTCATAATCTTTGTCCTTTAAAACCCTTAAAATAATATCGTGTATAATCGGCTCATCATCAATCACATGAATTTTATAACTCATTGTAACTCCTTAAAGAATTTAATTATATATGTTTGCCGAATTTCGGTCAATAGCAACTCCCGGTTAAATTTCTAAAAGCATTTATATTTGAGCTTTTCCGGGAGGTTTAATACCTTTTCCCAATTTTAATTTAAAAAACCTTTTCTTCAGGCTTTCCGATTTTAAATTCAGCTCCTTTACCAATGCTTTGTTTATTTTTAACACTGTCTTCTTTAGAACTCTCATACTTTTATCCAACTTTTTAAATAATTCTTCTGCCTCATCAATTTCCGCTCTGTATTCTTTATAATCTTTATTTAAAAAAGCTATTTCACCTTTTCTGATTTTCTGGAAAGCCTTCCAATAAAGCTCATTAAAGTTTATTAAATTAATGGCTCCCTTTCTTCCAAAATTTACATAAAGAACCTTCCAGATGGAAAAGTCGGGATCATAAGAATCATTATTCCATGTATAATCAGCAACTGTTGCGTATTTAATCTTGTAAATTTCGCCATTTGCACTTCCGTTAAAATATATATGTGCCCCATCATTATACCTGTAAAAATCAGGAGGTAAATAAATGTCATAGGGTTCAAAAAGATTACACAGAATAATCTTATCAGGATAATAGGCCGGATAACCGCCATAAACACCGCTCAATGTTCTCGCGTAAAGAGTATTATCCCATAACATAGGATATCTTCCAATAAGCTTTCTGTATCTTTCTATATCTGCCATATCAAAAGACAAAGATCTTACAGTATTACCAGTCCAGACTATAGCTATATCCTCAGGTATCTGCTCTACAAGGTCAGAAAAATATTGCTCAGCCTTGCCTCTGCTCTTGTCAATAAATTCATTCAAATACCAGGGAGGGCAAAATTCAAATCTTGTTTTTGAATAATCCCTCTTAAGCCAGTTGTACAAAATTTTGATCATATGCGCCTGAGCATTCTGAAGATTTGTAAATCTCTTCTTATCCTTATCATTCCAGAGGGAATATATTTTTCTATAATCCGCTTCATGGGGAACAAAATCATCTGACATCAACATAAGAGTTTTTGCACCCGCATCCATGCCTATTTTAATATCTTCTTTTAAAGCTTCCATAGAGACTTCATCACTATGAGTAAAATAGTTTTTTGTTTTTTCATCCATTGAGGAAACTTTTTGTTCATACTTAAAATGAAAGTATGGATTAATCATCAAAGCAAAATCAACAACTCCAGTTTCCTTAGCTATCTCACCTGTTTTTTTTATCGCTTTAACAAACACTTCACCGGGGTGTTTCCAATCTTTCCCCCATTCATTGTAAGAATTGTAGACTTTGTTTAATTTGTATTGAGATAATCTCAGTATATCTTCCTTAATTGTTTTTATTCTATCAATATTGTTAAAATCAGTTAAAAGGAAAGATCTGCCCAGAAAATCGGGATAATCCATAATATTATAATGGGTGTAAGTTTTAGACCTTACGTCTATCAGCTGAACCAGAGTCGTTACAGCATAATAAACTCCGAGATCACTATTCCCCTTTAAAACAAATAATAGTTTGTCTTTATCTGGTTTACCGATGATATAACCCTGCTGTTTTCCCTTGATTTTATCCATCATGCTTTTTATTTTTTCTCTTATTTCATTTGGGAGTTTAACATCTCCAAGGCTGAAAACAATGGAATTTTCAGGGATATTAAAAAATTCATTTATTATAATTACTCCTGTGTTGAGCTTTTTCCTTAATAAATTAATTGCCGTTTTAAGCGTATTTGAGTTATCTTTTCTTACATAGATAAAAACCTTTCTGTTTTTATATTTAACAATCTCTCCTTTTTTAGAAACATACTTCGGAGTAGGAATTAATAAATCCCCTTTGGTCAAACTTTTATAAAAGTATCTGGAAATTCTTTCTTTCGGAGTAAAATTCCATTTTGAATATTTTAACACCACATCATCAACCCACATTTCTCCCCTTCCCTTTAAACCTAAAAAGAGCCTTACAAATCTGCAATTTTCAGGAATATCTCCTTCACTAAAGGGATAATTGTATGTCCTTGCTCTGACTTTACCCCATCCAAATTCAACAATATTCCAGAAATTTGAAAATGAATATCCCTTGAACGAATTATCAATATAAACTTCATAATAGGGATAAAGGATTTTGGGGTCTATTAATTTTTTATCTTTATCATAAAAATACATTCTTATGTTTATGGAATCAAATAGTTTTGTTCCGAGTCTCCACCTGTTGGGATAGATATTCTTAAGTTTTACATGATATGTAAACATGTAATTTCCCGGAATAACGGGAATAAAATCACTTAAAACCCCCTCTCCCACTTTATCCGTTTCATTTTGAATTTCCTTTCTTTCTATTTTAACAGCTCTCTTTCCTTTAAAAACATCCGAATTCTTATATTTTTTACTTTCAATGGTTACCCAATAAACATTGGAACCAATAAATTCCCAATGTTCCGGTTTGGTTTTCCCTTTCTCAAAAGAAAAATTTTTAACAAGATTACCTTTATTTAACTGATTTATACGAATTTTTAGAGGGACTAATAGAGGGTCATGGATTATTTCCTGTATTTTCTTATAATCAGTTCCTCCCCCATACAAAACAAAATTTACCAAAGAAAAAAAAATGATTGGAAGATATTTAATTTTTTTCACTATTCAAAACCTCCTTAAAAACTTATTGTTTCTACAAGAAACCCTATTAAAAGATAATGTAAATTAAACAGCTTTTATCTTTTATTTCTTTAAAAAGCAAATCTTTACCTAAAAAACTTTTCTATTTAGCCTTTCCTCAATTTTCTTACTAATAAACCTCAAAATAGAATTCGGAGGTTGGTCCGCACTAATATAGTGAACATCATTTCCCCAGAAATCATAATAATTTTCTCTTACCTCTTTAAGAAATTCAATACTTTCAAAAAGTGAGTCCTTTTTTCTCCCGGAAATTCTTTTCCAAGCTTCATTTACCGGCAAATCGAGTATAAAAAGCATTTCGGGAGGGGAGCAAATTCTTAAATTCTCCCTGAGAATTTTTCTTTTATCAAGGCCAAAAGCTCCCTGATAGGCATAGGTTGAATGATAATAACGATCAAGAATAACTATATAACCCTTTTTAAGATAAGGCAAAAGATTGTTTTTAAAATTGTATTCTCTATCTTTTAAAAAGAGATTATACTGCTCCTCAGGGGTTAGTCCATCTGAATATTTAGCTTTTGCCCTGATTTTTTTACCCCACTTTGAATCGGAAGGCTCTCTGAACTTAACGACCTTTCTTCCTTTTTCCCTGAAATATTCATACAAAAGTTCCGCTTGAGTGCTTTTTCCGGAACCATCTATTCCTTCAATAACAACAAGAACCCCTTTATAGGATAATCTCTTTAAAGAGTAATTATAAAATATTTTAAAAGGAGTCAGAACCCCGCTGGAAAATATAAACTCCTTTCCATCCAGAGAGATAAATACGTTTTCATATCCTCTTTCTCGGAGAGAGCTTTTGATATTTTCCAGATAATTTTTTATATCACTTTCCTGAAGAACTCCTTTCTCCCACTGTCTTATTTTATGCTTTATTTTTAAAGGATGGAGTTCATAATAGAAATTTTTCCCGTTAAAATACCACAGCTTATCCGAAACTATTAAAGCGACTTTCCCTCTTTTTGATAAAAAAAACTTAATCTCTTCCGGTAGATTGAAAACATTATGATCAATCTGGCTCTTATAAATATTATAAAACTCACTGTTGAAAGAAAGAGAGAGATCAAAGGGAGATAAAAAATCCTTTTTAAACTTTAAAGGATAGATAAACCAAAAATTATCATTTCTTTTTTTTAAAAGGCGTTTTAATTCACTATTACATTGTGAGCTATTTTTCAGAGCTATTAAAAAATCTTTCATCTAATTCTCAATGAACATAACTACCGGCATTAAAATCAAAAGTTCCGCCTGTGGCATGATCAGCCAATCCACTCGAAAGAAAAACAACAAAAGGAGCAATATCATCGGGTGTGGTCAATTTATTTAATGCAATATCATCAAGAGCTATACCTTCACCATATTTATCCGTAAAATCTCTGGCCATATCTGTTCTTACGAATCCCGGAGCAATAAGAAAAGCCTTTACATTCTTTTTCCCAAAACCTCGGGCTATTGTTCTTGTTAAAGAGACAATCCCTCCCTTGGATGCAGCATAAGCCATATAATCAGGGGTATCCCCCCTGAAAGCTGCTCTTGAGGCAATGTTTATAATACGGCCACCACCTATTTTCAAAAAATGCTCTATAGCAAGCTTACACAATAAAGCAAGAGAGCTTAAGTTAACTCTCAATGTTTTCTCCCAATCTTCAAGCCATCCCTCCGTTTCCTTCAAAATGGGGGAATCTATGGCTATTCCCGCATTGTTTATCAAGATATCTATTTTCCCAAACTTATTTGTAACATTTTTAAAAAGTTTTTCGGTTTCTCTCAAGTCTTCAAGATTAGCCTGAAAGAGCTCTCCCTTATAACCGGATTTTTCTTTTAAGAGTCTTTCAAGATTTGTCCTGTTTTTATTATAGTGAAGGGCAACTCTTGCTTTGTTCTCAAGCAGAGCTCTTGCTATCCCAAAACCAATTCCTCTACTTGAACCTGTTAACAATATGTTTAAACCATTTAAATCTATGATCATGGAAAGATTACGGCATCTTTTAGTTTTTTCCCTTTTATCTCATCATTATACTCTGAAATAGCTTCTGCTAATCTTCTTACTCCTTCTATGATTTTCCTGGGTGAAGGGTAAGAAAAGTTTAATCTTAAAGCATTCTTCATTTTCGCCTGAGGATGAAAGGCATCACCAACCACATAGGCTACCTTTTTATCTATTGCCTTTAAAAATAGCTCTCTCGAATCCATATATTCCGGAAGAGTTAACCAGAGGAATAACCCTCCATCAGGTTCTGTCCACTTTAGCCCATCTAATTTCGGCATATCTTTTTCAAGGGATTCAAGCATTATTTCCATCTTTTCCTTATAATTCTCTTTAATGAGTTTTATTTGGTTTTTAAGATAGCCTCTTTTCAAATATTCATAGGTAATGGATTGCGTAAACGGAGAGGTGCAAAGATCCGCTGCTTGTTTTGCCATTATAATCTTTTCTATAACTTCCTTAGAACCAACTATCCATCCCAACCTGAATCCTGGAGCAAATATTTTTGAAAAGGTAAAGAGAGAAATAACCCTTCCGCTATTATCAAGAGAATATATCGGAGGAACGGTTTCCCCTCTGTACCTTAACTGTCTGTACGGTGTGTCTTCTATAACAATTAGATCATACTTTTCAGCTATTTCCAGCAAACTTTTTCTTCTCTCAAGAGAGGTTGTAACTCCGGAAGGATTTTGAAAATCAGGGATAATATAGATAAGTTTCAACTGGCTTCTAAATCCATTTTTAATAAGCTCAACAATTGATTTTTCGAGTTCATCCGGCAAAATACCATTTTCATCACTTTTCACGGGGACCATTCTCGCACCATAAGAGTTAAAAGCCTGGATCCCCCCAACATAGGTCGGTTCCTCAACAAAAACAACATCCTTTCTGTTTAAAAACACTTTAGCCACCAGATCGAGAGCCTGTTGAGACGCAGAAACCACAAGAACATTTTCAACCTCTGTTTTTAACCCCTCCTCTTCCATGTGTTTAACAAGTTCTTCTTTTAATCGTGTATCACCCTCTGTGGGACCATATTGAAGAGCAATTTTCCCTTCTTTTTCCAGGATATAATCCGTAACCTCCTTCACCTCTTCCACAGGAAAAAGTTCAGGAGCAGGAAGCCCCCCAGCAAAAGATATTATTTCAGGTCTTCTCGTAACTTTTAAAAGTTCTCTTATTTCAGACCTTTTCATTCCCAAAGCATTTTTTGAAAAAAGCTTTTCAAGATTAATCATTATTCCTCCTATTTTCCTTTTTTTATTATATCCATTAAATTAAGATTCGTTTTCAAATCATAAAAAATCTTCTCCGGGGGAGATGTGGAATAAATTTTAAGAAGAGATATTCCCTTTGATATTTCTTTTTTCTTTTCAGGATCATTTACACGTTCTTTTACTTTATTTAAAAATTTTAATGTTCTCCGGAATAATTTCCTATTCTCCTCCTTATAACCACTCTTACCATTATTTAGATAAGCCTTCCCCCATAAAAACAAAAGTTTTGAAAGTTCTTTTTTTAAATCAGGATTTTTATTGAAAAAACCGTTGTATTCTCTGCTCAATTCATAATAAAAATTCACATTTTCTCTTACCGTATCACCCTCAGACAATAATAGTTTTTTCTTTTCTCTTCTCAGGTTTTCCAAAAGATCTTTGTTGTAAAAAAGAAAAGAGTTAAAAGCACAGGCTTTTTTTCTCTCATTCTCATCATCACCATTTTCAATAAAGTCTGATTCATTGGCTATGAAATTTTTATAGGTATAATAGGCTTTTTTAGGAGTATTATTACTCTTTAAAATCCCATAATATGAGATTTTTTCTATATCTTTAATCTCATAAAAAAAGATCTTGTCAACAGATGTGGAATTCAAAACTTTTTTAAGAAGATTAAAGTAATTTGTCGCCTGTATATCTTCAGATACAACATCAGTAGACCAGCCTGTTTCAGTAAGCCAGAGCTCCTTATCTCCGCAACCGGTGATATTAAGAATTTTCATAACAGAATCATAAACAACATAACCCTTCTCGATTTTATCCATTATAGCTTGGGCTCCTTTGTTGTCATAGATATGCATTGATACGATATCTATATAATTTTTACCTTTATTCAAAACAGGGGTCAGATAAGTATCCCATCTGTTATTCGGGGAAGTCAGATAAGAAATATCCGGAGCAACTATTTTTGAACTTGAATCTATGGATCTGATTTCGTTTACAGCCGGAATCAAGATATCATTAACATATGTTTGCGGTGAGCCTTTAAAAAAATCATCAAGATTAGGCTCATTCCATATACTCCAATATTTAATTTTTCCTTTGTATCTTTGAACTGTTACGGAAACAAAATTAGTCCAATATTTTGTTTTCAAAGGGGGATAATTATCACTCTTTCCACCGTTTGCCCAAGAAGGAGTCGCTCCTAAAATAGCAAGAATTTTCAAACCGTTGCTATTAGCATAGTTAACAACTCTGTCAACCTCTTTATAGTTAAAAGTGCCTCTTTTTCTTTCTATTTTTGACCAATCAACATCAATTCTTATCCAACCTATGTTAGCTTCTTTAACTTTTGCCAGAACAGTATTATTCCACAGATGAACATTTATTCCGTAAATATCTGAAGATGGATAAGAGGAAATTGTTAAGAATAAAATTAGGATTATCAAACTAAAAAAAATGTTTTTTTTAAATAGATATGTTTTCATAAAAAAAGTATATCAACTAAAATAATTTCAGTCAATTACCGTGTTCTTGAAAGATTGTTTTATACTACCTTTATTTTTGTTTTTTTTCAAAAAGATATATATCACCTTTTTGCTTTATAAGCTTATAAAAATCACTATTCTTAACTTTTTTCACAAAAGCTGAAAGCTCTTTCTTTTTCATTGGCCAACAATTCGCCTTGGTATGTATTAGAATATATTTGGCATTATTTATCTCGGGTAATATTAATATATGCCTCCTTTTTGATATGTGAGGAATAAGAGATGATAAAGATGCTATGGAATCATCTTTATCAATGATAGATACAACAGAATGAAAAGAAGGATAATCCTTTAATAATCTATACTGTTTCAAATCAAACAAGTTCCATTTCGTATTAGCAATATTTATAACCAACAATAATATTAAAATAACTTCTTTTATTCTTAATGCTTTTTTTGTATTTATATCAAATTTTACAATATGTTTCGAAATATTAGAATATCCGTGAACAAGCCCCAAAAACAAAAACGGTATTAAAGGAGCAACATAATACAATTCGAAAGAGCTCATCAAAGGGATTCTACTTAAGATACAAATTAAGACAGGAGGTATTATTAAAAGACTGAAAACAGAAAAGACAGGTAAAAACAGTAATGATAATAAAAGATCAAATAATTTTAATAAGGTTCTTATTATATTCAAATCTTTTAAAAATATGAAAGGATTTAGCAAAACACTTTTAATTATTTCCATAGCAGAGCTACCGTATGCCTTCCATGCCCCTATAAATTCATACCCTTGAGATAAACCTGCTCGAACTCTAAAATAAGGAATAATAAAATTAAAAGTTATTAAAGCATAAACAATTGATAAAAAAGATAATATTATTCCGTATTTTCTTTTTTTTTCATAAAATACCAAAAACAGGCCGTAAAAGAATAAATATATGGAGAAATTTTCTTTAATTAACAGGGCTAAAAAGGAAAAAAGATAAAATAACATAGGTTTTTCTTTAACTTTCAGATAATAAAAACCGGCAAAAATAAAAAAAGGAAAAAACATTTCAGGATGAAAATCATACATCAAACCATTCAATAATGGTCTGTATAACAGATAAACAATAGTTAATATAGTAGCAGATTTTTTATTTCCCGAATAATGTTTTGCAATAAAATATAATGGAACGGATGATGCTCCCACAATTAATACCTGAATGTACAAAAGAAATAAAGGTCCTTTTAATATTAAATACAGAGGCACAATAAATAATAGGATAGGAGTGAAATGGATGGAAAAATGAGAACCCCATCTATAAGCATGGAAAGGTTCGAACATGATCTTACCTTTTAAACTATAATATATACCATAATCGAAAACTGATAAATCACAAGCATTTGTGCCGAAAGAAAAATGCTGAATAGTTCTTAAAATCAAAAAAACAATAATCCAAATAAATAAAAAATTAAAGAAGAACCTATTTGAATTATAAGTACATTTTAATTTTTTAAAATCAAACATGATTTTTATTAACCTTTTTCTCATTAAGAACAACTATTCAATAAAATAAATTTAATAAATGGTAATATATTTCGGCTGATAAAGCAATCCTGATTATCATACTCTCAGTAGTGTCCGGAAAAAAACAGAGGATTGGGACACCTCCGCGTGAAGATGTATAATATACAAGTATTTTCAAAAAAATCCACACAGGAGGTGTCCCATGGGATATCAAGATACAATGTTA
>JALVQI010000208.1 GCA_027031485.1 Candidatus Aminicenantota bacterium
TAAAACCTTTCTTACCATTCACTGTATTTACTTCCATCCAAAGCCTTCCCTTCAGATTTTGAATAGACATCATAAACATTTTCTCCGCCCCAAATATTTGAATCTCTATCATCCTGATATGATCTCAGTCCCCATTCTCCATCCTCTGTCATGGGATCTTTTGGTATCTTCCTCAGAAACCTCAGAATCTTACCATTCTTTGTTTTTACCCCTTTAACAAGAGTTTCAAGGTCAGGAGGATAACCATAGGTATCATCTTCGTATTCAAATAACTTTTTATCAGCAGCTTTCTTATATTCATCGATAGCCTGTCTGATAGTCCTCAAAGCTCTTTTAAGCTCTATCTCTTTTTCTCTCTTTATGCTATTTTCCACCAGAGGAATTGCGGATAATGTTAATATTGAGACTATAACAACAACAATTAAAATTTCAATATAGGTGATACCTATATCAGATTTCATTATCTGTGAAATTTCTTTTTATGGTGAAAATCATTATCTCTTCTGTGAAATCTATCCCTTCCCCTATCATTTCTTCTGGGATTGTATTTATATCCCTCTACTTCAGGAGGTAAACTTCCGTCAATAGCTTTTCTGCTCAATCTGACTTTCCCCATCTCATCTATACCTATTATTTTTACCTTTATTACATCCCCTATTTTAAAATATTGATTGATATCCCTGATATTTGAATCAGCTACCTCCGATATATGAACAAGCCCCAGAGTTCCCGGCAAGATCTCAACAAACATTCCGTAATTTTCAATTCTTGTTATTTTCCCTTCATAAACTTTTCCCATTTCAGGAACTTCCGAAAATTCCGTAATTCTTCTAATTGCCTCTTTTTGAGCTTCCTCATTTGGAGCAACGACTGTAACCTTTCCGTCCTGCTCAATGTTAATTTTCGCACCTGTTTCATTTATGATTGATTTTATTATCTTACCTCCGGGTCCTATGACATCACCTATTTTATCACTTCTAATATTGAAAACAGATATTCTCGGAGCCCATTTTGAAAGCTCTGGTCTTGGTTTCGGAATAACTTCGAGCATCTTATTTAAAATAAAAAGTCTTCCTTTTCGTGCCTGCTCAAGAGCTTCCCTCATTATTTCCCTTGAAATACCCTTTATTTTAATATCCATCTGAAGAGCTGTGATTCCTTTTTCGGAACCTGCCACTTTAAAATCCATATCACCATAATGGTCTTCAAGACCTGCAATATCGGTTAAAATGGCATAGGTGTCTCCTTCTTTTATCAATCCCATGGCAACTCCTGCAATCGGCATTTTAATGGGAACTCCTGCATCCATCAAGGCAAGACATCCTCCGCAAACTGTTGCCATCGAAGATGATCCATTTGATTCCAATATCTCTGAAACAACCCTTATTGTATATGGGAAATATACCTCTTCCGGAATTGAAGGAAGTAAAGCCCTTTCCGCAAGATTACCATGTCCTATCTCTCGTCTACCCGGACCCCTTAAGGGAGAAACCTCTCCGACTGAGAATGGAGGGAAATTAT
Source organism: Candidatus Aminicenantota bacterium (assembly GCA_027031485.1). Lineage (GTDB taxonomy): Bacteria > Acidobacteriota > Aminicenantia > JAMOAD01 > JAMOAD01 > JALXDT01. Next base: position 1,522 of record JALVQI010000208.1, read on the forward strand.
AGTGTACCATAAATCTTTTTGATACATCCTCATCAACAAGATTATCTATAATTTGCACATCTTCAAAAGAACCCAGTGTTGCAGTCACAAGGGCCTGTGTTTCCCCTCTCTTAAAAATTGCACTACCATGTGTTCTTGGCAAAACACCAACTTCTATTGAAAGGGGCCTTACCTCATCAAAAGCTCTCCCATCCGGCCTCTTTCTTTTGGAAAGAATCTCTTCCCTTAAAAGACTCTGTTTTAACTCATGAAAAGCTTTATTGTAAAGAATGTATTTTTCCTTATCTTCTTCTTCGTCAACCTCTGCCAAAAGTTCCTCTTTTACACTTTCAATCGCCTTTTCACTATTAAGTTTTCCCTTAACATAAAAAGCATCGATAAGCTTTTGTCCTATTTTACCTTCTACCTCTTTTAAAATATCATCGGTTAAAGGATAGGGATCTTCCACCTCAATTTTTTCCGGTTTTAACTCCTCATATATTTCTTTTTGGAGTTTGACAAGCTTTTTTATATGCTCATGGGCAAAATCAAGGGCATTTAAAATATCCTCTTCCGGTAGTTCATAGGCAATACTTTCCACCATAACAATTGCATCCTCTGTTCCGGCAACAACAAGATTAAGTTTACTCTTTTCAAGCTCAGAAGCCTTCGGATTAATCACAAACTCTCCGTTTATCAAACCCACCCTTACCCCTGCAATGGGATCAAAGAAGGGTATATCTGACAGATAGAGAGCGGCAGATGCCCCAGTAATACCCAAAACATCGGGATCATTTTCAAGGTCATAGGAAAGAACATTAACAACTATCTGTGTATCATAGTGATAGTTTTCAGGGAAAAGAGGCCTTAACGGTCTGTCAATTAAACGACTTACCAGAATCTCCCTTTCCGAGGGTTTCCCTTCTCTTTTAAAAAAACCACCGGGGAATTTCCCCGCAGCAAAGGTATGCTCTCTATAATCTACAAGTAAAGGAAGAAAATCTATGTCATCTCTCTCTTTCTTACTTCTTGTGGCAGTAGCAAGAATAACTGTTTCTCCGAATTCCACCCAGGCCGAGCCATTTGCCTGAGTTGCAACCTTACCAATCTCAAAACTTATACTCCCCCCTCCTATTTCAAGGGTATACTTTTTACTCATTTATACCTCTTCTTATTTTCTTAATCCAAGTTTTTTGATAACTTCCTGGTATTTATCAAAATCTTTTCTCTTTAAATAATTTAATAATCTTTTTCTTCTATTAATAAGGGCCATGAAACCTCTTTTGGAATGATTATCTTTTTTGTGAATCTTAAAATGTTCAGACAAATTTTTAATTCTCTCCGTTAAAATAGCAATCTGTACCTCTGCTGAACCTGTATCCTTTTCATTAATCCTAAATTCATCAATCAATTTAGTTTTCACCTCTTTAGTAATACTCACTTTCTCCTCCTGAAATTTTGTAAGCTATAATATCATATCATACAATAAATAACAAGTGCTGGGTAATCCATATCAGTACTGTCCGGGAAAATTCAGGTAGCGAAGAGTTAGTGAGAGCCTTGAGC
>JALVQI010000209.1 GCA_027031485.1 Candidatus Aminicenantota bacterium
CGGGAGATCAACTTATAATAAGAAAAGGAGAGTATATAGTCAGAAACTTTGATTCTGACATAATAAGACCTAAAAGCGGAAATTCAGACAATTGGATATTAATTAAGGGGGAAAACGGAGTGAAAATGGAGGGGGATGATAATATTGTAACTGTGATTGATCTTTCAAATTCCTCCTTTATTAAACTTGAAAATATTGAAATCACCAATAAAAATAAGGGCTTGGTTAGGGATGGAATTGAAATTATGGGAAATGATGTAAAAAATGTCATTTTAAAGAATTTATACATACATCATATTGATGAGTTTGGAGTAAATGTTCAGGATACAGAAAAGATGGTTCTTGAGTATTCAAGGGTTGAATACTGTGGCTTTGGAGCATTTGGCGGTCCTTCTGGGAATTTCGGAGGAATTAGAAATTTAAAAATTTTATTCTCTTCACTCTCTTATTCCGGGCATTATTATCAGGGAGGAGATGGTTCCGAAAGGCCCTACGATAGACCTGATGGATTTGGAATAGAAGAATCTGAAGGGCCGATAGAGATTTATGATTCTGTGTTTAAGCATAACTATGGCGATGGAATAGACAGTAAAGCTTCAAATACATATATCCACAATTGTGTTGTTGCAAACAATTCCTGTGATGGAGTAAAACTGTGGAAAGGGCCGGGTAAAATAGAAAACACTCTGATTTATGGTACAGGAGATGGGGTAGGAGGGGATTCTCCCTGGGCGGGGATTGTAATAGGCTCTGATAGGGATGGGGATAGTTTTGAAATTTTGAATATAACTCTTCACGATAATGAGGAGAGAAAAGCTTATCCCATGTATGTTCAATATGATGAAGATGCCAGAATTAATCTCACTATATACAATTCCATATTTGCAGGTGGATATGGACATTTATGGTTCAGGGATAGTGTAAGTTTAAAAATGAAATATAATTTAATTTATATACCTTCAAGGGATGATCAGATTTATGCAAATGGAAGGATTTATTCCAAAGAGGATATAAAAAATGGAAAATTGGGAGAGGGGAATATATATGCTGATCCTCAGTTTATAAAACCTGCGTGGGGAAGTGAAGGAAACTATCATCTTAAAGATTCAAGTCCAGCGATAGACAAAGCAAATAAAAGCAAGTATCCATCAGAAGACCTTGAACACACAAAAAGACCAAAGAAAAATGGTCCTGACATAGGAGCTTATGAAAAGAAAGATTAAATTTTATTTAAAAATTAAAACCTTCCTCCTTGAATTTTTTTGTTGAAAAAAGTGGAATATTCTGATATTTTATACAACTTTAAAAAATTAGGAGGAATAATGAAAGAACAAAAAGCAACGAATATCACATGGCATGAGCATAAAGTCAGTAGAGAGGAGAGAGAAAAGCTTTTAGGACAAAAGGGGGTAATCCTCTGGTTTACAGGGCTTTCGGGAAGTGGTAAATCAACAGTTGCCAATGAGGTTTCCCATAGACTTCATCAAATGGGAAAATTAAACTATATTCTTGACGGAGATAATATCAGACATGGTTTGAATAAAGATTTAGGATTTTCTCCTGAGGATAGAGCGGAGAATATAAGAAGGATATCTGAGGTTGCAAATCTTTTTGCAGATGCAGGTGTAATAACAATAACAGCCTTTATATCTCCATATAGAAAGGACAGGGATTTTTGCAGATCCCTTGCCGGAGATGGAAGGTTTATTGAAATCTATGTGAAAGCTTCATTGGAAACCTGCGAAAAGAGAGACCCCAAAGGATTATACAAAAAAGCAAGGGCTGGAGAGATTAAGGAGTTTACAGGGATTTCAGCTCCCTATGAAGAGCCTTTAAATCCTGAAATTATTCTTGATTCAGACAACCTTTCTATAGAGGAAGAGGTTGAAAAGGTTCTGGGATATTTAAAAGAGAAAAAAATAATATGATTAGATAATTTATGGAAGGCAGGATAGAAGGTATAGGGAAGGGGGGCAATGGTGTCTTGTTCTTTGAAGGAAAACCCGTATTTATTCCCTATGTTGTTGATGGAGAGCTTATAGAGTTTGAAATTACTGGGAAAAAACATTCCGTATATTTTGGTGAAGCAAAAAAAATCATAGAAGCTTCATCTGAGAGGATAGAGCCTTTTTGTAAATATTTCGGTAAGTGCGGAGGCTGTAATTTTCAACACATTCAGTATGAGCATCAACTGAATATAAAGAAAAAGATTCTTGAAGGCAATTTAAAAAAGATTGCAAAACTTAAAACTTTTCCCGAAATAAAAACAATTCCCTCTAAAAGTGATAGAAATTACAGAACAAAATTAGTTTTGAAGATAAGAGATGGGAAGTTGGGCTTTTTTAAAAGAAACTCAAATGATTTTATTGAGATAGAAGAATGTCCTTTAGCAGAGAATAATATTAATATGGCTATCTTGAAGTTCAAGGATCATCCCAAAGTAAAAGAAACAAAAAAAGCTGAGCTTTTTATCTTATCCAATGGCAGGGATATAAGAGCAGCTATTAAGGGAAATAGATATGTTTCTTATTTAACTGAGAACAGGGAAGTAGAATTCAGTTTTTCTGAAGTTTCATATTTATTTTCTCCCCTTAATTTTATTCAGTCAAATATTTTTAATCTTGATACAATGTTAGAACTTTTAAAAGAGGAGGCTATAAAGGGGAAATATGATACAGGCTCTGATCTTTTCAGCGGAGTAGGTTTCTTTTCTATTTATATTTCAAAATATTTTGAGAAAATTTACTCCTATGAATCGGAAGAAGAAAATATAAAAGCGCAGAAAAAAAATATTAAATTAAACAATTTAAAGAATATTGAGATAATAAGAGGCGATATAGCAAAGAAAAAGATAAAAGAATCGGATTTTTTTGTGGTTGATCCTCCGAGAGGTGGAATAACAGGAAAGCTTGTAAAAAAGATTGTATCTGCCAATCCGAAAAAAATTGTTTATTTTTCCTGTGATTCGGCAACATTTTCGAGGGATATCTTTTATTTTAGCGGAGAAAATTATTCCTTAAAAAAGTTAAGCATACTTGACAATTTTCCACAGACAGATCACTTTGAAATCTTTGCTGTCCTGGAAAAGAATTAGATAGTGATTATTTTATCATTTGGATTTGGTGTCAGTTAAAAGCCTGAAGATATTTTAGTTTAAGATAAGAGAGGAAATTGTAGCGGCAAGGATCCTGCTTTTTTTAGGTGGTGATGACTTCTTATTTTTTACTTTGTTTCATTAAACTTATATGTGCCGTGCAAGTTTCCGCACTGTGCAAGCTCTGAGCATTGAGCCGTGAGCACTGGGCTGTCAGTTAAGGAAAATAACTATAACTTGTTATCAATAATTTTGTTTATATTATTTTTTTAGTAAAAAAACACACAAACAACAATAAGTTCTTAAAATTCAAATTTATTGGCTCAAAGCTTGATGCTCAATGCTATATTGTCCAAGACAACTCAAATCAAAAATATAGTGTGAATTAGTGAACTTGTCCCGCACTTTCTTTCCAACGGTAAATGTAAGGATGTTTCAATAAGATAGTAATCTGATAAGAAACCTTCACCAAAGTAACACCAATCAAAAAAGATAGTGCGGGATCCTTGACAATAGGGGAAAAAAGGATTAATATTTTATTGCTATGAAGATTGGAATAACTGAAATAATGATTCTTGTTGTAGGGATAGGGTTTGTTGTATTGATTGCATCTCTTCTTCCTTTAATCTATTCATTGACAAGAACTTCAAAAGAATTAGAGGAAACTGTGAAAGATGCACGGGATACTCTTGAAAAAATAGATAAAACCATCGATAAACTTAACAAAGAGTTAGATGAGGTTGACGAAGTAATCGTAGGCCTTTTAAAAACACTTAACAGTGCTTCAAAAACTCTAAATACTGTAAATAAGAAAATATTGGCTCCCTCTCTGGGAGTTGTGAGTTTTATTCCTGCTTTAAAATTTGGCTGGGATTTTATAGCAAAAAGAAAAAAACATAAATCTAAGGAGGTGTAAGATGGCAGAAAAAAACGGAAGCGGACTCTTTGAAATTACCTTTTCATTTTTAACAGGTGCTTTGATTGGTGCGGGTTTGGCTTTGCTCTTTGCTCCCGTTACAGGTAGAGAGGCAAGAGACTATGTTGGTGAAAGATTGGAAGAAGCCAAAGGTTTTGTCGGTGATAAGGTTGAAGATGCTAAAAAAGAATTATCAAGACTTGAGGAAAGAATAAATCAGTTAAAAGAAAAAATAATAAAAACAAAAGAAGAAGCGGAAAAAGCTGAAGAAGCGTAAAGTTTTATTTTTCAGGAGGATATTATGGAAATAGTTGATATTTACGGACGGGAGATTTTAGACTCGAGGGGAAATCCAACAGTGGAAGTGGAGGTGGTTTTAGAGGATGGAACCATAGGAAGAGCCGCTGTCCCCTCCGGAGCTTCAACCGGAGTACACGAGGCGCTGGAACTGAGGGATGGAGATAAAACAAGGTACAATGGAAAGGGAGTTTTAAAAGCAGTTGAGAATGTTAATGATATAATTGCGGAGGAATTAATCGGTGAATCAGCCTTTGACCAGAGAGAGATAGATTTTCTTATGCTTGAAATAGATGGAACCGAGAATAAGGAAAAATTAGGAGCCAATGCAATCCTTGGTGTTTCAATGGCTATTGCAAAGGCTGCAGCAAACTTTTTGGGAATGCCTCTTTACAGATATCTTGGTGGTGTGAATGCCCATCTTTTACCGACTCCGATGATGAATATAATAAATGGCGGAGCGCACGCAGATAATAGTGTTGACATACAGGAGTTCATGCTTGTGCCGGCGGGAGCAGAAACATTTGCTGATTCATTAAGAATGGGGGCAGAGGTTTTTCACACTTTAAAAAGTATTTTGAAAAAGAAAGGTTACAGCACTGCTGTGGGAGATGAAGGCGGTTTTGCTCCCAATTTGAAATCAAATGAAGAGGCTCTGGAATTAATTGTGGAAGCCATTGAGAAAGCCGGATATAAAGCCGGCAAGGATGCTTTTATTGCTCTTGATCCTGCATCTTCAGAGTTTTTTGAGGATGGTAAATATGTTTTCAAGTGGTCAACAAAAGAGGTAATGACAGCCGAGCAGCTTGTCAAATATTATGAAGGATTGATTAACAAATATCCCATTATAAGCATTGAGGATGGTCATGCTGAAGATGATTGGGAAGGCTGGAAGATAATGACAGAGGCTTTTGGTGATAAGATCCAGCTTGTGGGAGATGATATTTTTGTAACCAATATTAACAGACTTAAAAGAGGTGTAGAGGAAGGTGTGGCAAACTCCATTCTTATAAAATTGAATCAGATAGGAACAGTGACAGAGACAATTGATGTTGTTGAGTATGCGAGAAAGAAAGGTTATACAGCAGTGGTATCCCATAGATCCGGTGAAACAGAAGATACCTTCATTGCAGATTTTACCGTAGCAATGGGAACAGGAATGATTAAGACAGGTTCTTTGAGCAGATCCGAAAGAATCGCAAAATATAATCAGCTGCTAAGAATAGAGGAGGATTTAGGTTTCGGCTCTGTTTTTGCAGGACTTTCTTCATTTAAAAACATAGGTAAATAAAGATATTTGATAAAATTCTTTTAATAGAGAATTTAACCATAAGAAATAAGGACTCTTTATTTTTAGAACAAGTCAATTTTCAATTAGGCAAACAAGAGATAGTAGGAATAATAGGAGAGTCAGGTTCGGGTAAAAGTTTGCTTGCAAAATCAATATTAAGATTCTTACCTGAAGGTTTTTACATAAAATCCGGAGATATCAGGTATAAAGGGCAATCTGTTTTTTCTTTGAAAAACAGTGAAATAGTAAATTTCAGAGGAATGGCAGTTTACTATCTGAATCAGGACCCCTTTGTTGCTTTTGATCCGACATATAAGATTGAGTTTCAGATAAAAGAGTTTTTAAAGGCAAAAAAAATTGCTTATGATAAAAAAAAGCTTTTGAAAATACTTGATGAATTGGGCTTTGAAAAACCGGAAAAGGTCTTAAAACTCTATCCCTTTGAATTGTCGGGAGGTATGCTTCAAAGGGTTTCCATAGCGAGAGCTTTAATGATTGAGAGTGAGGTTTTGATAGCGGATGAAATTACAACAGGGCTTGATTTTGAACTTCAAATCGAACTTTTGAAAATACTCGAAACCCTTGTTGAAAAAAAAGGCTTATCAATCATTATAATCACACATAATCTCAAATTGCTTGATTATTTGAAATTTTCCAATGTATATGTGCTTTATGCAGGTGAGATAATAGAGGAAAATGGAGATATCCTGGATTCTCCTCTACATCCGTACACAAAAGATTTAATATTATCTGATCCAGCTTTATGGAAAAAGAGAGGTAAGATTTATTTTATAGATGGTTTTTTACCACTTTCGAAAGAAAATGTCCGGGGTTGTGTTTTTTATGATAGGTGCAAAAAAAGATTAAAAATATGTAAAGAGGAAAAACCTTATTTAAAAATTGTAAACGGGCGGGGAAAGGTTAAATGTTTTCTTTATGAGGATTATGATAATACAAAATAGCTTCACCGACAGGCTTTTTCAAAAGCTCTGACACCACATTGCATTTTACCCTGAATAAAAAGAAAATGTCTCTTTTACAATCAGAGAGAGTCTCAAAATTCCCCTGTCCCTTGCTTATTATAATGTCAGAGGAATAGAAGAGAGTTTTAAATTTTTTATTTACCTTTTCAATATCAAGCCCTGATAGAGTATGGCCCGGTTTAATTATTTGAGCATACTTATCAATTTCGGATTCCACGGCATCTTCATAGGTGGCATCATTTATTATGGGGCTTTCTCTTACCGCGTAAAATAGTTTTTTCCCAAAATTTTTAAGCTCCCTTAATAAAAAAGTATCGAAAACAGTCTCACCCGCATTATCTCCTATTATTAAAATGTTTTTAGCTTTAAATACCTTTTCTTTGAATATGGGAAAATCCTGAAGATTAAAATGTTTTGTTTCAAGGTTTTCTATCTCTCTTTCAAAATCAAATCCATCGGTTGCTCCGAAATCTATTATATTACCAAGTATCGAAAGCTCCACAGCAGTCAAAAGCCTGTCTGAAGACTCTTCCAAAATTTTTTCAATAAGGGCTTTTTTATTTTTTACAAGATTTATACTCTCTTTTTTTATCTTCTTATAGGGATCTTCTATACCTGTCTTTTCTGAAATAAAATCATAAAGAATCTGCCCGGCATGGGGAGGTGTTTTTTCCATATCAATCAGTTTGAGCTTTTCTCCGAATTCATCGATAAGTTCTTTTATCCTCTTCTCATCGTTTCCGTATATGAATTTTGTTGTTCTGATTAATTGGTTTAGTATGCAGGGGATACAATCAAGTTTTATTTTCATTAATTTTTGTACTTTTGGCTGAGAAACTCCTCTATCGCCTTTTCCACTTCTTTTGTGTTGGTGAGATAGGTTTCAATATTTAAATTTTCCACCAACTTTCTTCTTGATTCTTCTCCCATCCTCTTTGCTATGAAAACTTTGCAATCATTTAAAAAATTAACTATTAGGTTCGGATCATCATGGTGTTGCCCTTTTGAATAGGGATTTACTCTTTTTTCAATAAAGTTTCCATCATTATCATATATGAAGTAATAGGGCGAGATTCCGAAATGACCCACCCATATTGTTTTCTCATCTTTTCCCACTCCTACGGCTATATACTTTCTTTCACCCATGCTATACTCCTTTTTAATCTTTTTTGCTGTTTGCTTCATCAAGCTGTTTTAAATATTCCATTGCCTGTTTTGCATAGACAAAGTCCACAACCTCTATGTCAACTTTTTTAACCCCTTCAAGCTTTAAAATTGCCTGTTTAATCATGAGAGCCAACTGAATACCGATGGGACAAAGGTATGTTGTCGGTCTGAATACGAGAGAAACATAACCATTTTCTTCGTCAACCTCAAGATTATTAACAAGTTTTAAGGTTATGACATCCTGCCTTAACTCCGGGTCATAAACGGTTTTTAATTTTTCTATTATTCTATCTTTTAAACTCATTTTACTTCCTCTAATATTTTTTTAAAAATGTTTTCAAAATATTCGTAAAGCTCGGGGCAACCCTCTATTGCATATCTTCCGTTCACGAGTGCATCAACTATACATTTTGAAAAGGGAATACTTCCTAAAAACGGAATTCCCTTCTTTTCAGCATATTCCTTTACCTGCTCAGCATTTTTATCATTCAAAGAGGCTTTATTTAACACAAGTCCCACAGGAACTCTGAAATGAAAAGCAGTGTCCACAGCTCTTTCCATATCATGAATAGCTGAAAAAGTTGGCTCTGCCACAACCACCGCATAGCTTGCTCCTGATAATGATGATGTTACGGGACAACCTATCCCCGGAGGACCATCTACAATGATATAGGGAATTTCCTCTTCATCTGTTATAAGGTGTGCCTGATGTTTTACCATTGTAACGAGGTTCCCGGAATTTTCGGCTCCGGGATAAAGCTTTGCATGGACCATTTTGCCGGCATTTGTCTCCGATACATACCATTCTCCGACTGTTTGGGGAATCATATCTATGGCTGCATCCACAGGACAGACTATTTTACATAGTCCGCAACCATCGCATCTGAATGGATTTACCATATAATTTCCATCAATGACATCTATTGCATCAAATCTGCAATACTGTCTGCATAAATCACAGGAAATACAGGCATCCGTATTTATTTCAGCTATTGATTTACCGGTGAAAAATTCTTTTTTCTCTATTTTAGGTTGCAGGAGAAGATGCATATCAGCTGCATCAACATCAGCATCAGCAATTGCAAAATTATAATTATTTTTCTTAAGCCACCAGACAAAGGATGATGTCAGAGTGGTCTTTCCTGTTCCTCCCTTACCGCTTATAAGAACTATCTCTTTGGCTCTCATTTCACCCTCCTTTTTATCTCTTCGTAAAGCTCTCGGAGGCTCTTTTCAAATCTTTCAAATGGAAGTTCTCCCTTTGAATATGATTTTGCAATTTCTTCCTCAAAAGGTAATCGGTAAAGGATTTCAATATTCTCTTTTTTTGCATACTCTTCAAGGGAGTGATTGTCAGGATTGTATTTGTTTTCTACAATTGCAAAGGGCTTTTTAAGATCTCTTGTTAGTTCAACTGCAAGTGAAAGGTCATAAATTCCGAAAGGTGTAGGTTCACTTACAAGAAGGACAAAGTCAGAGTATCCGAGGGTTTCCACTACCGGACAGGATGTTCCCGGAGGAGCATCTATAATTACATTTTCTTCATTCTCATCTATTTCTCTTAAAAGTGATGAGATAAGAGGAACAGGAGTAGGTTCTCCCAAATTCAAAATACCTTCCATAAAGTTAACTTCTCCCGCACTTCCTTTTCTTATAACTCCCTTTTTCCTTGGAACTTCAATTAGAGCCCCTTCAACAGGGCACACATAGGCACATATCCCGCAAGAATGACAGAGTTCCGGAAAGAAAAGCCACTTTTTTGTGGGCTTTAAGATTACAAGAGCTTTATAGGGACATTCATCAGCGCAGATTCCGCAGAATGTGCATTTTTCATCAATAATTTCAGGAACTAATTCAGAAAATTCTTTCTCCTCTTTTATCTCCGGCTTTAAAAATATATGTCCGTTTGGTTCCTCAACATCAGCATCAACATAGACAGATGGACGAATTGCATAAGCAAAGAGTGTGGCAAAGGTGGTTTTTCCAGTCCCCCCTTTACCTGAGGCTATTGCTATCTTCATCTTTATCTCCCTTAATCATCATGATGATGGTGAGGATATATTTTTTCCGCCTGTTCGTGAGATACAGGAGATTTTACAGCTTCAAGTTCACCTTTTAAAAAGGCATCTATAGCCTCTTTGATTGTCATTCCATCTTTTGCTTTATAAGTTTTGACCTCTCCCTCACTTAAAACTCTGAAGGCATTAGGGCCAAAGTTTCCCGATATGGCCACAGAACAGCCATTGTTAATAGCCATTTGTGCAACAGATATTCCTACCGATGATTGGCCTGTTTTATAAGGATTTTCCTTTGCTTCAAAATCTTTGGTTTCAGTATCATAGATTATAAGATAATCGCATCTTCCGAATTTTGGATCAACCTTGGAATCAAGCTTATCCCCCGTTGATGTTATAAATATTTTCATTTTATCCTCCTTTAAAGGATTTTAATTTTTCGGACTATAATATCACTTTGGATTGGAATTTGTCAATAGATAAAACGCATGACCTACAGAACTGAAGATTTAAAAGTTATGTTTGATTTTGATTTCGTGAATAAGATTTTTCTCTCTATTTTTTGAAAAAATGCCCATATTCAGTGTGGATAATTAAATAATGAGAGAATAAATTAGAGATTGGGGATAAGATTCTTTAAAGAAAATAGAGTCTCTATCACTATTTGCTACACTTCTTGTGATATGCTTAATTATAAATAATTGCAAGTGTAAAACAAATAATGTAAAATTAAAATATCGGAGGTTTGGTTGGGTAAACTCATAACAAATCGGAAAGAATTATTGATTATGAAAATAATTTTTAATAAGATAAGAATAAAGAAAATGATTGAAAAAAAGAAAGAAAAGGCCAATTTTAAAAGAGGAATAACTATCTTGCATGGAAAAGAGCACAATTTATATCTTTATGAAGACATCTCTTTTCTGAAAAAAAGAAACGGAAAATTCATAATAAAGGTTATCAAAGAGTATTTTCTTTCACTATTAGAAGCAAGAAGGAAAGATGTCTCAAAATTTGAAAATGAAATTCTTAAATTAATAAAAAGGCGATATAACAATGGGATTACCTGTTAATATAAATGAATTAATAAACGGTAAAACTGTTGAATGGGAAAGAATTGAGTTCAAAAAAGGGTGGAATCCTCAAAATATAATAAAAACTATTACTGCATTTGCGAATGATTTTAATAATTGGGGTGGTGGTTATATAATTCTTGGCATAAAGGAAAAGGATGGTAAACCTGTTTTACCTCCTATTGGACTTAACTTAAATCAGATTGATAAAATACAAAAGGAATTGAATAATTTATGTAGAAAAATAATACCAAACTATTTTCCCATTGTTGAGCCTGTTGATTTTCAAGGAAAAAAAATACTTGTTCTATGGTGTCCGGGAGGAAGTATAAGGCCTTATAAATGCCCTGATAAGTTAGGCAAAAATTCTCAATACTTTTATTATATAAGACATGGTTCTTTAACTGTTAAGCCTACAATTGACGAGGAAAAAGAATTAATTTCAATGTCTAATCAGATACCTTTTGATGATAGGCCAAATTATAAATTTTCGGTTAGAGACTTTGATCTGTTGGCGATCAAAACATTTCTTAATAAAGTGGGTAGTGACTTGGAAAAAGACATTCCAAACCTTTCTATTAGTGAGATTTCAAGAAAAATGAATATTGCCGAAGGGGCAGAAGAAAATTTACTTCCTAAAAATGTTGGACTGTTGTTCTTTGCAAAAGAACCTCAGAAGATTTTTCCTTCAGCCAAGATTGAAATTGTAATTTTTAAGGATAATGATGGGATTGAATTTGAAGAAAAGATTTTTGGAGGAAATCTTTTTGAACAAACTTTAAATGTTCTTAATTTCTTGAAAAATCAGATTGTGAAAGAAAAAGTCAAAAAGATAGAAGGAAAAGCGGAGGCTGACAGATTCTATAACTATCCTTATCAAGCATTGGAAGAAGCTGTATGTAATGCTGTTTATCACAGAGGATATGATAATGATTCTCCTATTGAGATTAGGATATATCCTGACCATATGGATATCATAAGTTTTCCCGGACCCTTGCCTCCTCTCAATAAGGAAAAATTAAAACAATATAAATTTGATGTAAGAAAGTACAGAAATAGAAGAATAGGTGAGTTTCTTAAAGAACTTCATCTTACTGAGGGGAGACAAACCGGTATTCCGACAATATTAAAAGAGATGAGAAAAAACGGTTCTCCAAAACCTGTTTTTGAAACAGACGATGAAAGAACATATTTTAAAACAGTCTTTTTTATTCATGATGAATTCAAGAACGAAAAGATAAGTTTAGGTAAAATCACCCCCCAAGTTACCCCCCAAGTTACCCCCCAAGATGAAAGAACTAAAATTATACTGAATTTTTGTCGAAAACCCAGAAGTAGTGAAGACATAAGAAAACTTATTGACATTAAGAATAGAAAATATTTTAGAACTAATATATTGAAACCTCTTCTTGAAGCAAAATTCATACAGATGACGATTCCTGACAAACCGAACAGTCCTAATCAAAAATATGTATTAACGAAAAAAGGGGAAAAAATACTTGAATCTTATGACAAAAATTGAAATAAAAATTAGATTGTTTCGGAGGTTTGGTTGGGCGGAAAAGAGATAAAGACTGGTAATGATTTAACAGACAATAAAATCATTATCTATCAGACTGATGATAAAAAAATAGAGGTCAAGCTCAAAGCGGAGACTTTATGGCTGAACCTTAATCAAATTGCATTTTTGTTTGATGTGCAAAAAGCAGCTATATCAAAACATATTAAAAACATTTTTAAGTCAGGGGAATTAAATCCCGATTCAACTGTTTCCATTTTGGAAACAGTTCAAATTGAAGGAAAAAGAAAAGTAAAAAGAAAAATCAATGAATTTAAAAGTACAAATTATATTAACCGTATAATAAATGCTATCGTAGGGGCAATTCATGAATTGCCCCTACAAAATAGATTACCCGAAACACGCAGAGTATCCAAATATAAAAAAATTCATCAAAACTATGAATTGAATCGGTGTGATATGTTGTTACGGAAAATGATGAATGAAAAGGCGAGGGTGAATTAATGAAATACGATCCAAAAATTCATGATAGAAGGTCAATTCGTTTAAAAAATTATGATTATTCTGATTCAGGTTTATATTTTGTTACAATGTGCACATATAATCACGTGATTTTATTTGGTGAAATTAAAAAGAATAGTATGATATTGAATAGTTTTGGAAATATTGTAAAAAAATATTGGTTGAGAGTTCCTGAAAGATTTAATAATATTGAATTGATGGAATATGTAATAATGCCAAATCACATTCACGGTATAATAAATATTACCGTAGGGGCAATTCATGAATTGCCCCTACAAGATAAATTTCCCGAACAACATAGATCACCCGAAAAAAATGAATTGCTCCATCAGGATTATATTAAATACAGGCGTAAAATGTTATTACCAAAAATGATAGGATGGTTTAAAATGCAATCTGCAAAATATATAAATATATTGAGAAAAACACCCGGAACACATGTTTGGCAAAGAAATTATTATGAACATATAATTAGAAGTGAAAAATCATATTTAAAAATTGCTGAATACATATTAAATAATCCTGCAAGATGGAATGAGGATGAATACTATGCCTAACATAATGGAATCAAATACAGAGAAACTATCAAATGAAAATCAATTAATACATATTTCCGTAGGGGCAATCCATGAATTGCCCTTTATAAATCAGATAGAAACTATATATTATATTAATGGAGATTTATCAGACATAGCGGACGATTACGGACGATTACGACCGATTACGGCCGATTACGACCGATTATCTATTGAGGAAAAGAAGATATTACTCTATTTGATAGACAATGAAAGAACCTCTAAAAAAGAGGCAATGGGTTTGATAAATGCAAAAGAAACCAAAACAAAAGAGGTGCTTAAATCTTTGGTAGATAAAAAATTGATTGAGAGAAAAGGAAAGGGCAGAAGCACATATTATGTTTTAAAGAATAAAGGGAGAAATATAGGTGATGAAGGCTGAAAATAAAACAAAAAATAAAAATCAAAACACTTCGGAGGACACATGGGCAGCTTAATAACAAATCAGAATGAATTTTTGGGTGAGTTGATTAATAATATACTTCCGGGAGCTGAAAATCTCTATTTTCTTGTAGGTTACTTCTACTTTTCCGGAATACAAAAGATTTATAAAAATCTAAAAGACAAAAATTTAAAAATACTTGTTGGTATGAATATAGAAAAAGGATTAGGGAATAAAATCAAAGAAGTCGAAATAATAAGCGAAAGCAACAGGTCAAGGGTTCTCATAAAGGAGGAATATTATAAAAATCTTGTTAAATTTTTTAATGAAAGCGATTACTTTGATACAAAAGAAAAACAAGAAGCCTTTAAGCTTTTTATTGAAAAAATTTACAACGGAACTCTTGAAATAAGAAAAACTCTTAAACCTACCCATGCAAAAATGTATATTTTTGAAAACAAACCTGAAAACAGCGAAGGTGGTCACTATCCGGGGCCTGTCATAATCGGTTCAAGTAATCTTTCACACGCAGGGCTTGAGGGGAGAATTGAAGTCAATACTATCTTGAGGGATAAAACAGATTTTGAGCAAGCAAAAGAGATTTTTAACAAACTTTGGGAGGAATCTGTTAAAATAGCCTCCTCTGACAATGATGAATTCTACACAAAAGTCATTGAAAAAATTTGGTTTGAAAAATACCCTTCCCCTTATCTTCTTTATATTAGAGTTCTACTCGAATATTTTACAGAAGAGTTTTCAAAAGAAATAAAATTTCCTTCTGAGATTTCAAAAAACCAATACTTAAATTTAGCTTACCAAATCCACGCAATAAGAACCGGAATAAATATAATAAATAAACATGACGGAGTATTAATCGCTGATGTTGTTGGTTTAGGAAAAAGTATCATAGCCTCAACGATTGCTTATAATCTTGGCCTCAAAACTATTATTATTGCACCTCCGCATCTTAAATCCCAATGGGAAGATTATGGCTGGCAGTTCAATCTTATTTTTAGAGTTTATTCTTCAGGAAAAATAGAGCAAGCATACCTTGAAAACAGCGATGATGAGGAAAAGCTAATAATAATTGATGAGGCTCACAAATACAGAAATGAACTAACTAATGATTATGCCAATTTGCATAAACTGTGTCAGGGGAACAAAGTTATACTCCTCACAGCAACTCCTTTTAACAATCGTCCACAGGATTTATTTTCATTGATAAAACTTTTTCAGATTCCAGCTCATTCCACTATCCGAACTGTTGACAATCTCTGGTATAGATTTAAGCAATTAATAAAGCAGTATAAGAATATAGACAAAATGAGAAAAGAGAAAAAAACAGATGAAGCAAAACTCAAAGTGGAGATTAAAAGTTATGCGGAAAGTATAAGAGATCTTTTGTCTCCTTTTATCATTAGAAGATCAAGGCTTGATCTAATTGAAATTGATGAGTTTAAAAAAGATCTTGAAGCTCAAAAAATAAAATTTCCCGAAGTCCAACCTCCTAAACTTCTTGTCTTTGATCTCGGAGAAATAAGAGATTTGTATTTTAAAACACTTGAAAGAATATCTCCCTCGGAAGACTGGAACATTGAAGTTGGGGATTGGAAAATGGAGAAAGGGTTTATTGGTGCAAGGTATAAACCTGTAACTTATCTAAAGGACATAAAAAAATACAGAAAGAAAATAAAGGAGGAATTTGGAAGTGATGAATTGTTTAGAACAGCACAGGTAAACCTTGCAAAATTTATGAGGCGTTTACTTGTTCGAAGATTTGAAAGCTCTATAAAAGCTTTTGAAAAGAGCCTTGATTCAATGATAAAATCCACAGAAAATATCCTTAAATGGTATGATGATGTTGGTAAAGTCCCTATTTATAAAAAAGGAAATCTTCCCTCTCCTGAAAACTTATTTGATTCTACTGGAGAGGATCTTGAATTATTGAATATTGATGAAATAATAGAACTTGGTGAGAGCGAAAAATTGAATCAATTAATTGAAAAAGGTTTAATTCTCATTGATAAAAAAGAGATAAAAAAACAGTTTAGAGACGATCTTGAAAAAGATTTAAACCTTCTTCTTGAAATCAAAAACCTCTGGTTTGAAAAAAATAAAATTCTTGCTGATTTAGACCCTAAATTTATGACTTTTCAAAAAGTTCTTAGAGAAAAACTTGAAGAAAATAATAAAAGAAAAATCGTGGTTTTCACCGAGTTTGCCGATACTGCAAATTATCTTGAGAATAAATTAAAGGGTTCAGGTTTTAAGGTTCTTTTATATACAGGACAGACAAAATCAAAAACTAAAAAAGAGGAGCTACTTTCCAATTTTGATGCAAGTTATCAGGAAAATGAGCAAAAAAATGATTATGACATCTTAGTTGCTACTGACGCTATCTCTGAAGGAGTAAATCTTAACAGAGCAGGCATTATTTTTAATTATGATATACCCTACAATCCTACGAGGGTTATTCAAAGAGTCGGCAGGATTAATAGAATTAACAAACTTGTTTTTGACAAATTATATATCTACAACTTTTTTCCTACAGCCAAAGGAGAGGACGAAATAAGTATAAAAAGAATTTCAACAATGAAAATAGCCCTTATTCACGCTTTATTAGGAGAGGATACAAAGTTTTTGACAAGCGAAGAGGAATTAGAATCATATTTTCAAAAACAGTATAAAAAATTAGCCGAAGAACAGGAGGAAAGATCATGGGAGATTCCTTATTATAATCTTTTAAGTAATATAAAAAAGAACAATAAACTAATAGAAGAAGCTTTAAATATCCCAAAGAGAGTTAAAATAAAAAGAACTACCCAAAAAGAGCAAAATGGGGTTTTAATATTTGGCAAAAAAGGAGATAATTATGTTTTTAAATTTGGTAATAAAGATAAAATAATCTCCCTTACTTCTTTTGAAGGAATATCCCTCTTTGAAGCTACTGAAGAAGAAAAAGCCGAAAAGCCTGATGACAATTTTTATGGGATTTATGAAAAGATAAAAAAGAACTTGTTTACTTCAAAAAGAGAAATAGTTAAAGATAAGGGATTAAGTGATACGATTAAAAAGCTTGATGTCCTGAAAGAAAAACTCCCCGATGACAAAAGCTATTTTGATGAATTAAAATACATAGTGGAAAAGCTCGGAGCACTTCCTGAAAAATACCTTAAACAGATAAGAGATATTGACAATAACACATTAGAAGAGGACATAAAAAAATTAAAAGAAGATATTCCTCCCTCATATATCTCTAAGATAAGAGCCAAAGTTGAAAAGTTGGAAGATGCTGAAGAGAGTATAATTATAAGCGAACAATTAATTTAATGAGGTGGCAGATGGATTTTTCAAAACCTTACGACAAAAAAGATTATGTATCTTTTTTTCAAAATGATTTTTTACCTGAAGATTTTGAGTATTATGAGGAAGAACTTGATCTTGAGTTTTCTCCGCATTATATAAACAAAGTTAAGATACTCGGTGAAGTCCCTTCGTTGGAGCTTAAAATTTTGGAGATTTCTCATCTCTCTGAACACGACCCCCGCGTATCAATCACAAGGGAAAGTTTTCGTTTAATGGAGCATTACACTTACAAAAAAGTTCTTGCTATTTTTAAATCCGAGAGATCCGATAATTATCGCCTCTCCCTTTTAACCTATGATTATGAGCTTGAGGGTAAAAAAGTTAAAAAGATAATATCTCCTCCGAAAAGATTCTCATTTCTTCTTGGCCCCGGAGCCAAACTTCATACTCCCCAAAAATATCTCATTCAAAAAGGAAGAATTAAAGACTTTGAAGACTTAAAAAACAGATTCTCCATTGAGGTTGTTAATAAGGAGTTTTACGATGAAATTGCTTTAAGATTTACCGAACTTGTCGGAGGGACAAGAAAAGTCAGAAATAGGATAGAAAAGTTTTCTCCGCTCCTTAAACTCCCATCAACTACTGATCACAATATATTAAAAGAGTTCGGTGTTAGGCTTATAGGTAGAATAATATTTGTTTGGTTTCTGAAAAGGAAAACATCAGATAGTGGAATACCTTTGATTCCTGAAAATATACTTTCTAAACAGGCTATTGAAAAAAACAAAAATTATTATCATTCGGTATTGGAAAAACTTTTCTTTGAAATACTCAATACTCCTGTCGTTAACAGAAAAAGAGAGTTAAGAAATGAAGAATTTGATAAAATCCCATTCCTTAACGGAGGACTTTTCGATCCACATGAAAAAGATTTTTATTCTCCATTTAATATAAATAATCTTAAAATTCCCGATGAATGGTTTTTAGAATTTTTTGATATACTTGAAAGATATAATTTTACAATCGATGAAAACACAAGCATTGATATAGAATTATCAGTTGATCCTGAAATGCTCGGAAGGATTTTTGAAAATCTTCTTGCAGAAATTAATCCCCAAACTGAAAAATCAGCAAAGAAAGCAACCGGCAGTTATTACACACCTCGTGAAATAGTTGATTATATGGTAGATGAAAGTATTAAACATTATTTATTAGATAAAACGGAGATTAATGAAGATTTAATAAATAACATTCTTTCTTATAACCAAGATGCTCCGAAGTTAACAGAAAACGAAAGGATAAAGATAGTGGATGCTATTGAAAATCTTAAAATTCTTGATCCTGCATGTGGTTCCGGAGCTTTTCCTATGGGCATTATGCAAAAGATTGTTTTAATTTTGCAAAAAGTTGACCCCGACTCATCATTGTGGCTTAAAAAACAGATTGATAAAATCCCTGATCCGCTTTTAAGAAGAGAGGTTGAAGAAGAATTAAAAGAAGCAAATCTTGATTATATAAGAAAGCTTGGAATTATAAGACATACAATCTATGGAATAGATATTCAGCAAATAGCGGTAGAGATTTCAAAATTAAGAGCATTTTTATCTTTAATAGTTGATTCAAAAGTAGAAGACAATAAAGATAATAGAGGATTAAAACCTCTCCCCAACCTTGAATTTAAGTTTGTTTGCGCAAATACTCTTGTTAAACTTCCAAAGAGTTATGATCCAGAAGATAAAAAATTTTTAGGTGAAATATCGGAATTAATTGAAAAATATTTCATAGAATACCAAAAAAAAGAAGAGATTAAAAAATTAATAAAAGAGAGGATAAACAATAAGGTAAAAACGAAAACAGAGTCTTTATTAAAACAAATTAACTCTTTTGATAAAGATGATTCAGGTTTATCCGAAGAGGGAAAAAATCATTTAAAAAATAAAGTTAAAAAGGAATATGAACCAAAATTCTTTGAAATAGATTTGTGGAATAGTTACCAAAACATTTTTAATGATAAGCCTGTGAAATTTTTTGAAATAAAATATTTTTTTCCTGAGGTTAAAGACGGTTTTGATATAGTTATCGGTAATCCGCCGTATGGAAGTGATATAGAAGAAGAGGAAAAAGAATGGATAAAAAAAACTTTTAGTTATGGAACGGAAAAAGATTCGGCAAGCCTATTTGTAGAAAGGGGATTTGATTTTCTAAAACCAAAAGGAACTCTTATATATATTATTACATTTGCGATAACTTTTAACAAAAATTTTTCAAAAACAAGATTTTTGCTTTTTAAAAATTTCAAAAAAAGTGAGATATATACATTTGATAGAGATGTATGTCGTATTTTTAAGAGTATGACTCAATCCGTTTCTATTTTAAAAGCTTTTGGGAGAAAAGAGCAAAAAGAAAAAAGCGAAGGAATTTTTACAAGTAAATTTTATAGAGAAACCCCTAATATTAATGATATACCTGTCCAAAGAGCTGATTATTTTCTTTTTCCTAAAGATTCAAGATACTCAGACCCTCACAGATTACCAAAAATCGGAAACAAGATGAACCTTATTATTTTAAAAAAACTATTAAAAAATAAAAGTAATATTTTTGACAAAATGTTAAGTGAATTCGGAGAAACTGTTTGGTATAGATCAAGTGGCAATTTTTGGTACAATGCTTTTGATAGAAAGCCTTATAGAAGTTCTGAAATTAAAGAAATAAAAATAAGAAAAGTATATAAAGACTTGTTTCTATTATTGTTAAATTCTTCTCTTTTTTATTTATGGATGAGAATTTACGGAGATGGAAGACATTTAAACAAAGATTTAATGAAATTATTTCCTATTGATGAAAGAATTGAAAATACACTAATTAGATATAAATATTTACTTGAGCTTGTAAGAAAGAAATTTTTTAAAGAGTTATTTATGGTTTTTGATGAAAAACAAAATATGTTTAATTCAAGGCTAATTAAACATGAAATAGATATTTTGGATCTAATCTTAGGTAGATTTTTCTTTAATTTAACAATTGAAGAAATATACTATATTATTAATTATGATTCAATTATAAGGGGTGGGGTTAAATTATCCGAACCATTTTTAAGAGCTTTTGATACAATCATTGCAAAAAAGGAGAGGGGAGAGGATACATCAAAAGAGGAATTTCAAATAGACCTGATTGTTTACAAACTCTACAACCTCACCTACGACGAAATCAAAATCATCGATCCCGAAATTGAAAATAAGATTACGAGGGAAGAGTGGGAGAGGGGGACAAATATTGAGTGAATATCTTATATTTTCAGATGAATCAGGAACATGGAATTCTAAGAGTGGATATTATATAAGATCATGGATAAAAATAACAAAAGAAGAGTATAAATTGTTGAAGAAAGAGGTTGAAAAGTTAAAACAAGAAAATAATATCAAAGAAATAAAGTGGAGAAAATTCTCTAAAAATTATAAAAAATTTGATAGTATTTTAAAATATGACTTCAACGTTTTTATTACAATTTCAAGACCTAAACATTTTTTTGAAAAAGAGAATGTTTATAATGCTGTAATAAACATAAAAAGAATGAGCCTTAATAAATTTGGAGGGAGAGCGGAGATAGCAGAAAAGATCCGCAAAAAGATAATAAAAACAGTTGAAAACACTTTATTTTTCAACCTATATGAAAAACAACATATAGAAAATACTAAATTTGCTTTTACCAAAGAAGATGGTTATCATTCATTTCATCTTCTTGTTGATTCACCCCAACATTTAAAAAAAGAATGGAAAAAAATTGCAAAAGAAGCAGGCTTTGAAAAAGTTAAAATTGTAAAAGATTCTAAAAAAGAAGCGGGTATTGAATTATCTGATGTAATAGCTGGTTGTATTCAAAATATGATTAAAAAAGAAGAACTTGCAACAAGCATTTACAATTCTTTTATAAAACCCAAAATGGTTGATATGACTTCACGAGATTGTCCTAATCCGAATTTGATTTTTTATAATGATTTTTCCTCACAAGAAAAGAGTGAATTAAATATATTTAGATAATTGAGAAATGAATAATGAAGTTTATAAAAATTGGATAATACAAGCAAAAAGATATTATAAATTAGCTGAGAAAGTAAAGTTTGAGTATGTTGATATATCATATTTTCTATTGAAACATTCTATTGAAATGTTTATTAAGGCAAAAATTATAGAAGTAAAAGGGTTGCAAGAAAGCAGAGAATTTAAAACACATCATTTAATAGAACTAATAAATTATTATTCAGATGTTTTTAAAGTCTTGGGAGAGGATAGATATAACTTATTAAAAGATTTTGTAAAAGAATTTGAAAAAGAGGATTTTAATGTTTTTAATGAAGAAGCTGATGTTGAATTTGAAGAAGAGAATTCATGTCAAGCAGCCATGGTTGCTCATTTAAAATATCCAAGAAGAAAATGGGTTCCATACAAGGATATTAGAATTGAAGATTATAATAATAAATATGAAATTGCTTTAAAAATTCTTGATATTTTGAAATTAAAAGGAGGGGATGATGGAATTACACCCTATATATAAGAATTTTACTTTACTAAATGGAGAATTAGAAACTTTTAAAGAAGACCCAAAGTTTATTTTTGTTCTCATGCCTTTTGGAAAGAATAAAAAAGAAAAAGAACTTTTTAATAATATATTTTCTAAAATTAAGAACACAGTGGAAAAGATAGCTTTTAGAGGAGGCTTGCTCAAATGTAGCAGAGCTGATATAGAGAAAGGTTTTAATATCTTAGAAGATATTTTTAAAAATATTAAAAAAGCAGGGGTGACTATATTTGATATTAGTTTTCCAAACTTAAATGTATATTATGAACTTGGAATAGCTTGTGCTTTAGATAAAAAAATACTTCTTCTTTTTAATCGTGACTATTATTATGCCAAAAATAGTGGTGAGACATTACCTTTTGATATTAAACAATTTCGTTATATAGAATACCAAAATTTAAATGATTTAGAATTAAAGTTAAGAAAAATTATTGAATTAACTGTCAACATTACTGATTATTCAAAAGTTGATTTGGTGAAAATATATAAAAAATTACAAAAAATCACAAGACATTTGAAACTTGATTCAAAAGCGGAGCAAATAAGAGAAGACTACGAGATATCAGATTCTGAAATTAGTAAGACTTTTGATGTATTAGATAAATACTGGAATGATCCTGAATTAGAAAAAAAGAATTATAAAGGGATTAAATATATGGATGTAGAATATGAAATAAGATCTAAAACAGGAATAGAAGATTGGCAAAGGGTGAAGATGATATTAAGACATATTTATTGGAGTGGACACTACGAAACTTTAATCGGAAATTTAGAAAATCTTCCGGCTGAGTTTGATGATATTAAAAGAGATTTTAAAGTAAAGAATGAAATCTATAATCAAGGAGCAAAAAATGAAAGAAAATGATCTTTTCATCTTAGGAGCAGGCTTTTCAAAAGCTTTTAATAATAAAATGCCAACTATGAATGAATTGACAGAGGAGATATCTGAAAAAATAGGGGAAATTTATAAAAATTTATATAAAGAATATATTAAAGGAAAATTTACCGATTTTGAGGACATTATTACCTATTTATATCAGGATTTGCCATGGAAGAATGAGACGGAAAAACATCTCCATAAAGGCCTTTATTATAGAATAACAGAGTTGTTAGTTAAAATTATAAAAGATAAAGAACCAAAAGATGATGAAATAAAAATTTCAAAAGATGAAAGTGATTTCTTCTCAAAAATTCATAAAGAAAACGCTAATATTATTACCTTTAATTATGATACTATCTTTGAGAGATATCTTATTAAAGCGACCAAAAATAATGGAAAATTATTTATGAACTATGATAGAAAAGAGCTTGATTACTATGATATATACTATCATTTACCAATAATGTCATTAGAAGCGAGAACTTCTCAAATATATGATAGTAAAAGGAGAGAAAGGAAGAAAGGAATTCCTACTGTGAAAATATCAAAACTTCATGGTTCCGTGAATTGGTATTATTCAGGAGATGCTCGGAGTGGAGGCGAATTAATCTATTATGAATATGACAAAATTAGTGGTAATGAATTTGAGAGAGAGAAAAACAGAAGAGATCTTGTTCCTCTTATAATTCCGCCTGTTCTTGATAAATCGGGTTTTATGGGGATAAGTGCTATAAAGATTCAATGGGAAATGGCAAGGAGGGCTATTCAGGATGCTGATAATATATACATACTTGGTTATTCTTTCCCTCTGACTGATATGGCTATAAAATTGCTTTTCAAATCATCTGTAAAAACGGGAGCAAGGATATATATTGTAGATAAAAGAAAAGTAGTGTTTAATAATTTAAAAAAAGTTTTTAAAAAAATAAAAGGTCAGGAAAGAAGAAAAAACAATGTGAAAATCTTAGATACTTATATTGCTAATGAAGATGACATAATAATTAAATTCATAAAGGATTATATTTATGATAAAACCAAAACATTTTGACGAGCTGATTATTGTAGTTGAATATCTTTTCTTGTCAATAAAAGAACTTACCGAATTGATTTCACAAATTATTAATACAAACAAAATAGATCATGAAACAGAGACAAAAATATACTTTTTTGAAGATATGTTTTACCAAAATCTTTATATATTTTTTGAGAAGCTGGCTCTTTTTCTTGAAGAGTTTTTAGATGAAAATGATAAGAATTATTTAAGCGGAATTAATGATAAAGAGTCTAAAAGAAAAGAATTGTTGAAGAGGTTTGAGAAAATAGATAAGAATTTTTCGAAATTGGTTAGAGAAGCTTATAAAGAGGCTACGGCAAAAGGATTTCTCGATAAAAGAAGAGATTTTACACACAAATTTTTAAACCGTGAAACCCTATCTCAAAAAATGAGAAGAATTAGTGCTATGTTTGAGGCACTAAAAGCACCGTTTGAAAAAGATAAAAAATATCCTAATGAAAATGTAGAAAAGAATCTTTCAGATGAATTCAGAAAGGAAAGAATGAAGACAAACGGGGACATTTATAATTATTTTCATGATTATATTTCCCCTCTTACAAATCAACTTTTTCTTTTCGTCAAAAATAATATTTTACCGTAGGGGCAAACCATGATAGCCCTGAGCATTGAGCTTTGAGTCATGAGCTAATCATTAATGAATGTGGTTAATTTTTTGTTATCAGTTATTCATTTTTTAGATTTTCAAAATAAAAAAACAGCAATAAATATCCGTAGGGGCAATTCATTATGATAGCCATGAGCATTGAGCATTGAGCTCTGAGCTAAATTCTGAAGGTCTTAATAGCCTTGAGCATTGAG
Source organism: Candidatus Aminicenantota bacterium (assembly GCA_027031485.1). Classification (GTDB taxonomy): domain Bacteria; phylum Acidobacteriota; class Aminicenantia; order JAMOAD01; family JAMOAD01; genus JALXDT01. Next base: position 24,470 of record JALVQI010000209.1, read on the forward strand.
CATCAAGCGTTGAGCCAATTTTGAAGGTTAATTGTATTAAGCTATCAGTAAATTTCTTTTATTAAAAAAAATTAAATAAAGAAAAATATTGATTGCAAAGGGCCTCTCCGTTCTTCATTCTCCGTTCTTCGTTCTTACTTCTCAGTTCTCCCTTACCTCCGATTCACAAATTCCTCAATGCTCAACGCTATCCTCACTCGTGCATAATATAACCCTCATACCTATCATCACAAGCCTCATCAACAAGAACACAACCACCAACGCCATCACAACCACCCCTACAAATACCACGCCAATCAGTACACTCATCAGTACAACATTCTTGACAAGTGCCGCCCCCGAATAAAAATATTTACCTCCCAATATTCTCTCTAATCCTTCATCTTTGTGTAACACCTCCAGATCTTGTATGTTCTTCCCTCCGCTTAAATATAATCCCAAAAGAGAATATATTACTTTCTCCGCTTTATTTTCCTTATCTCTTTTAAATAAGCCTTCCATATATTTCCCTATTATCTTATATCCTTCGGTAATCTTAAATAGTGTAAGTAATACCAAAAGTTCAGCGTTCCTTGTGAGAGTTCCTTTTGTAAGTTTCCCAACCTTGATTTTTTTTAATTTTTGTTGCATATTATCACCACCATATGTTGGAATTAAATTTCTTCACCCACTGGGTGAAACTTAATTCAGGTACCCGGTGGGTGAAGATA
>JALVQI010000210.1 GCA_027031485.1 Candidatus Aminicenantota bacterium
TATTAAATTGTCATATTCTTGTCAAATTAAAATTTTGTTTTAAAGAAAGTAATTTAATGAGACATTAGTGCGGAATTTTTCTAAACTACAAAAAACGGATATTCCGGTTATGAAATGGAAATTATCTATAATTTCTCTAACAATCATCAAGATGATAATAATATTCACTATCTGAAACCATACGATGAACATTATTCTGCTGACAATATATTTCTAAAATTCAAATACAAACAAAGGTAAATTTCTATCATCCATAGAACCTATGGCTCCCACGCCATACCTTTTACCTTTCTCTCTGTCTATCAAAAGATTGAAAACCTTTATGGGTTTATCATTCAGTGTAAAAACAAATGTTGCAATATGTTTTCCGTTTTTGTCAAACTTATAAACCACAGGCAAAACAGGTGCCTTCAGGTCTTCTTTCAACTCCCATGTTGAATAATAAAGATTAAGCTCTCTGTCAATATCCGCTGCATGGCAGAAATTAACGGTCGATATCCGACCATTTGCAGTTGAATACCTCTTATCAGGTCTGTCTATCCTATTTCTTATGACAAATTTCTGTGTGCCCTTTATCTCCGGAAAATCTCCTTTTAAAAGATTTTTTCTGTAAACCTCCTTCCCGTTCACCTTATAATGCACTATCACGGGATAATACCACATAGCTCCTATTATACTATCCTTATACTTTGAAAATGTTCCCAGATTAAACATCATATTCCCTATCCAGCTCTGAGCTTTTATAATCTTTCCAAATTCCCTTATCTTTTTCCCATTCATATCAAAAACATATATCAACTTATTCTTATAATTTTCTCTGCTATTTGTTTTTAAATCCGTATACAACCTATTTTTATCAACCATAAGACTGCTAAATTTCGCTCCTCTTTTAACACCCAAATCTATTTTCCCGAGCAGTTTCTCACCATTAAGATCAAACTCCTTGATGACATAATGTTTTATGGAAAATGTCAGCACATACAATCTGTTCCCCTTTATATCCATTGTTTTAGGAAAATACAATCCCAGATCATCGGTACCAAAATGACCTATAACTTTAAGAAGTTTTCCCTCATGAGAAATTTTTATTATCCTGCTCTCTCCCCTATCAACCATATAAAAATTCCCTTTGCTATCAACAAACAATGATTTGTATCCGGGATATGTAAAGAAATAAGGAGAAATCTTTACTTTTTTCATCACAGGATTTAAGCTGAAAATCTTTTTTATAGCAATTTTTTTTACATCTCCTGAAAAAAGAGCTGAAAGAAAAATAAAAAACAGAGTTCCGAATATAAAGCTTTTTTTAATTCTCTTCATTTTTCCCTCCTTTAAATATATTTATTATTTTCTTATATACCTCTTGTTCAGAATCACCTGAATTTTCGGAATAAATAATCTTTCCTTTTTCATCAACAACAATAGTATAAGGATCTTTTTTTACACTTACATTTGTTAAATACAACTCATCATTTGAAAAAAAATTCTTTGCAAAATAAATATCTCCAATAAAATTAAGATTTATTGTTTTTAAATATTCAATATCTGTTTTCATTAATGGATAAAGCATTATTGAGATTATTCTGACTTCAGGTAATTCATTTTTTATCTTTTTCATTGTTATTTTTCTTTTTCCCGTTCTACAAAAACCGCCCATAGTAGAAAAAAAGGTTATAACCGTTTTCCCTTTAATCTTTATCTTTTCATATTTTGATGAATTCAATGGTTCAACATAAAGCCAGTCGATTGAATTTCCCTTTAATAATTTTTTTTCAATTACAGGAGAATTTTGCTCTTTTACATTTTTAAATAATTCCCATTCCACAATCTTACGGATATCCCTATTACTATTTATAGGAGAAATAAACTGTCTTATCGTATTATTTCTTATAAATACAATACCTCCACAGTTTCTACAAATTTCAAGGTTATCAAAAACTTTGTTTTCTTTATCATAGACAATTTGAAAATTAAGCTTATATTCTTTTATTATTTTTTTTAATAATCTCAATTTTATATCATTACTCACAATTCCAATTACACTGAACTTTTTAATATTCCTATATTTATTCCTTACTGCTCTCCCGTAGAGCAAAGCTCCTCTGTGGTGCAATTTCTTCAAATTCACAAAAAGAATAAGTGTTTTACTCTTAACAATGAGTTTTCCCCCGTTAATATCTAAAAGATTATTAAAATCATATTTTGCAGAATCATTACCACGAATAAAAACAGAAACAAATAAAATACATAAAAGAAATAGATAGAAACGTTTATCTTTAAATATCATTTTTTTCTCCTTTTTTTCATGCTGTTTTCATAATAATGTTTTATTAAAACACAATCTCCGATTTGTCAATAAAGAACTCTCCTTCTTTTCCCTTTCTTTGCATATAAACATATCCGTTTTCAAAAAATAAGGGATAAGCATCCTCGGGAAGTATAACCCTGTATATAAAATTTCCGTTCTTATCATAAACATCTACGGTCTTCTTTTGCTTATAAGACGATATTCTTTCATCAAGAGGTCTTAAAAGATATATATTGTTCTTTCTATCAGAAAAAAGATTTTCATAAAAAGGTTTGTATTTATTAAGTTTTTTCGCCTCCTTTTTTCCATAATATTTTCTTATGTAATATTTATCCTCAGAGCTTATCTTTTCCTTTTTGTATTTTAATGTCAGAACCTTTCTCATACTCCCGGTTTTATAATCATAAAAAAATATCTCTCTATTCATATTATTGGAAACATATCCTCCTCCGCAACCATGCCTGAAAAACACTTTAGGAGAATAACCGTGAATCACACCTCCCATAACAGCAGCAGCTTTTATAATCTCCCTCTTTAAAACCTTTATGTTCTCAATTTTCATATTTGATATTTTCCCGAATACTTTTTCAATAGTTTTTCCCGAATACTTTTCCCAGATTCCGTATACCTCATCCTTTTCATTTACATAAAAATCAGAATAAAAATCCAGGTAGTGCCGAATATTCATACTCCTTAAATATGATCCCATATCATTGTA
>JALVQI010000211.1 GCA_027031485.1 Candidatus Aminicenantota bacterium
CTATATTCATATAGTTTTAAGGCTTTATAATATTTTCTGTAGTATGGACTTATTAAAATTAATAAAGGTTTTTTTATAATCGTTAATAGAAACCAAGCTATAGGAATTAATAAATATAAATATACAAAGTTTTCCAAGATATCTCCTCCTTTACTTTGAACATCTATAACTACAATATGCCATTTGTCCTGCTAAAACAACAGCACCCAACCAAGCCGTTGTTTTTGATGCTATTAAAAGATTATTTTCGTTAATTAGTGGAAGTACTTTTCCAATGCTACTATTAAAAAGCTCAATAATTTCAGGATGATGGCTCAGCAACCAAAACTCATATTGCATTGCAGCTCTTGTTGACAGATCTCCGATTAAATAATTTGGAATCGGGGCAACCTTTGTAGGTTTTTTACTTTTATCACAAACTTTTATCCCATACATACAATTTATCATACAACCGGAATATTTTGAGAAAACATCCCATTTATTCTTTATAGCCCCTCTGACTTTCGCCCAATACCTATAATATCCGGACAAATAGTATCCCGGGCTCGGCGGCATAAGCCCCCAAGGATCAACATAACTCACGGGATTGTTCCCGAAAGCTTTATAAAGGTTTAGCCCTCCTGCTATTCCTATTGGATCCTCTGTTATGAACCTTCCTGTGTTGGGATCATAGTATCTGTGGTAATAGTAATAAAGGCCTGATTCGGTGTCGTGGTATTTTGATTGGAAGCCTATGGGGGTGGTGTTTTCACCGGTATGGTTTATAAGATTTCCGAATACATCATAGGTCCTTTGCTCTTTTATTTCTCCCGTTGAATTGTCTTTTACGACCTTTTCTATTGTCCCCACCTGATCGGTAAAATATATGTATCCTCCCTGATGCATCGGGTTTTGTATGAAACCTCCCCAATCGGTTACCTCGGAGTAGTTCAGATGGCCAAGGTATTCATCTGTTCTAAAGCCTGTAAAGTACTTTATTTTGGGTTGGTTATTTGAATCTAACTCATATGAAACTGCCGTTCCATCGTATAGAAATCTGGTGGTTGTGCCGTTTACTGTTTTTGTAAGTCTTCTTCCGAATATATCATAGCTGTATTCGGCCGTTGTATCCTTCGGGGAACTTTCGGACGGATAGTGTTCGTATTTTATCATTCTGTTTTCAGAATCATAATAAAACTTCTTTGTCTCCGAGGTGAGTCTGTTCTTTATCTGAGTAAGATTTCCGTCTTCATCATATGTATATGAGAACAGATCATCGCTTGTTAATTGTTGGGAGTTTATCATTTTATTAATCCCCCCGCACCATTTTTTTGAATTGGTAAAACATTGTAAATCCTCTTGTATCCTTTTAAACAATTCAACATTCCCTTTCTTTTATTAAAAATTGGGGCTGGACACGCTCCGACATGCTACCGCCCTTTACCTTTTTTCCAACTTCAACAAATTGTTTATTCATTTTATCTTTTATATTTATATTATTCTTTATCCCTCATTCTAAAATTTATGTATGCTTTGTTCAAAGGCATATCAACAATAAAATCCCTCCAGTTAAGGTAAACCTTATAAAATTTTTTGTTGAACACATGATTTAATCCCCCGTTAATAAAAGATTTCTTTTTTATGAAGATTGATACAGGAAAACAAAATTTTATCCTTAAAAAATAAAATGGTTAACCAGCTTTTGCTTTTTCCGGTTTTCATATTTATTTTCTCCCCCTTCGGATAAAATGATTTAAAATATTAGCAAATCTTTTTTCAGGGGTCAAATAATTTTCAAAAATAAAAAAATTCGGAATTTACAGTTTGCAGGTTTGTAATAAAGACTTCAGGGTCTTTGCCTGATGAACAGCTCAATGCTTGAGGCTCAAAGCTCAATGCTACCTCCCCGCCCTTTCTCTTGACTATTTTGGTAAAAAATACTATCTTAATAGTTAGTATAGGAGGTTAAAATGCATATAAATGAACTGTTAAAAACAGCGATTGAGAGAGGAGCTTCAGATTTACATTTAAAAGTGGGTAATTATCCTATAGTTAGAATAGATGGAAGATTGCATTTTCTTACCGAGCTTAAAAGGCTTATGTCAGAGGATACTATTGCCTTAGCTTACTCAATAATGAGTCAAAAGGATAAACAGAGATTTAAAGAGAGAAATGAAATTGATCTTGCTTACTCTGTACCGGGACTCGGAAGATTCAGAGTCAGTATCTTTTATCAAAGAAACACAATAGGAATGGTGTTAAGAGTAATTCCCACAAAAATTAAATCAATAAAGGAATTAAATCTTCCGATCGTTCTTGAAAAAATTGCAAAAGAGGAGAGAGGGCTTATCCTTGTTACGGGAACAACGGGTTCCGGAAAATCAACAACTCTTGCTGCAATGGTTGATTATATTAATACATATAAAACAGCAAACATAATTACAATTGAAGATCCCATAGAATTTTTACATAGAGATAAAAAAAGTATTGTTAATCAGAGGGAAATCGGAATGGATACTTCCTCATTTTCTTCAGCTTTAAGGGCTGCTTTAAGACAGGATCCTGATGTAATTCTTGTGGGAGAAATGAGAGATCTTGAAACAATAGAGACAGCTCTTTTGGCTGCTGAAACAGGACATCTTGTATTAAGCACACTCCATACCCTTGATGCAATAGAAACTATTGACAGAATTGTTGCCATGTTTCCACCATACCATCAGAAACAGGTCAGATTACAGCTCGCAATGGTCCTGAAAGCTGTTATTTCAATGAGACTTGTTCCCAGAGCTGATAAAAAGGGAAGAGTACCTGCGACAGAGGTGATGGTAAACACTCCGTATATTCAGGATTGTATTATTAATCCTGAAAAGACAAAGTTTATTAAAGAGGCAATTCAAAAAGGTGTTTCTCAGTACGGTATGCAGACATTTGATCAATCTCTATATTTTCTGTGGGAGAAAAAGCTTATTACTTATGAAGAGGCACTCAGATGGGCATCCAATCCTGATGAGTTTAAACTTAAAGTTATGGGAGTTCAGTCTACTCAGGATACTGCTCTTGAGGAGATGGAAAAATTGGTTACGGGAGGATCAGAAGACATCCATGAATAGTGGTGATATCAGAGCTGTTTTTTTAAACTATTTTAAGGAAAAAGGTCATAAGATAGTAAAAAGTTCAAGCCTTGTTCCGGATAAGGACCCCACTCTTTTGTTTACAAATGCCGGGATGAATCAGTTTAAAAATGTATTCTTGGGTATAGAAAAGAGAGATTACAAGAGAGCCACATCATCGCAAAAGTGTATGAGAGCCGGGGGGAAACACAATGACCTTGAGCAGGTTGGTAAGACGGACAGACACCATACCTTTTTTGAAATGTTGGGGAATTTTTCATTTGGTGATTACTTTAAGAGAGAGGCTATAGAGTTTGCTTGGGAGCTTTTAACTGAAATTTACAAAATTCCCGCTGAAAAACTTTATATAACTATTTTCAAGGAGGATGATGAGGCTTTTAATATCTGGAATAAAGTGATAGGCCTTTCCGAAGATAGAATTATTCGAATGGGAGCAAAGGATAATTTCTGGGAAATGGGAGATACGGGGCCCTGCGGTCCGTGTACGGAAATTCACTATGACAGGGGTGAAGCTTTCGGAGATTATAGATTGGGCGAACAGGAAGGTGAAAGATATATTGAAATCTGGAATCTGGTTTTTATGGAATTTCAAAGGGATGAAAAAGGGAGTTTAACACCCCTTCCTTCTCCTTCAATAGACACAGGTATGGGACTTGAGCGTCTCGCAAGTATTTTACAAAATGTCCCCAGTAATTTTGAGACAGACCTTTTTATGCCAATCATTAAAAAAATAGAAGAAATCACAGGAAAGGAGTATGAAGAAAATCATAAAAACAAAGTGGCTATGAGGGTGATTGCGGATCATGTAAGAGCAATTACCTTTTTAATATCAGACGGAGTATTGCCTTCCAATGAGGGTAGGGGGTATGTCTTGAGAAGAGTTATAAGAAGAGCTTTCAGGTATGGTAAAGATTTGGGTTTGAATAAACCTTTTTTATATGAATTAACAGGCACTGTGGTTGATATAATGGGGGATGCTTACCCGGAGATAGTCTCTTCCCATCTTACTGTTGCGAATATATGTAAAGCGGAGGAAGAAAGATTTCACAAAACCCTGGATATAGGGTACGGAAAACTTCTTGATCTTGTGGAAAAAGCCAGATCTTCGGGAAAGGATAAGATTGATGGTAAAAATATATTCACTCTATATGATACTTATGGATTTCCTCCTGATCTTGCAAAAGATATTCTTGAAGAGCATGGGATGTATTATGAAAAGAGTGAGTTTGATGCTGAACTGGAAAAACAGAGGGAGAGGGCGAGAAGCTTCTGGAAAGGTGATGAAAAGATAAAGGAGATAGAAAAATATAAACCTCTTGAGGGTGAAAAGGTAAGGTTTATAGGCTACACTGATTTGGAGGGCGAGAGTGAAGTCATCGGGCTTTTTGATAAGGAAAAGCTAAAGGAGGAGCTTTCCGAAGGAGAAACAGGAGAGATTGTCGCCTCTATCACCCCTTTTTACGGAGAAGCCGGCGGACAGGTGGGGGACACAGGCATTATTGAAAATGAAAATTTTTATGCTGAAGTCTTTGATACACAGAAGCCTACGGATAATATTATTACTCATAAAGTAAAGGTTAAAAAGGGAAAAATTAAAATAGGCGATAAAGTCTTTTTAAGAGTTGATAAGGATAGAAGATGGGCAATTAAGAAAAATCATACTACCACTCATCTTTTACACAAAGCTTTGAGAGAGATACTTGGCCCCCATGTTAAACAATCAGGTTCCAAAGTTGCTCCCGATATACTCAGGTTTGATTTTACTCATTTTCAATCTCTCTCAATAAATGAGATTGAAATGATAGAAGAGCTTGTAAACAGAAAGATTCAGGAGAATTTGAAAGTTACCACTCAAATAATGTCCATTGATGAAGCTGTTAAAACGGGAGCCATGGCTATTTTTGAGGAAAAATACGGAGAAACTGTCAGGGTTGTTTCTGTAGGAGATTTTTCAAAAGAACTCTGCGGAGGGACACACCTCGATTATTCAGGTGAAATCGGATTGTTTAAAATTCTATCCGAATCCAGTATATCTGCGGGTGTGAGGAGGATAGAAGCTGTTACAGGACTTGAGGCTTTAAGGAGAATTCAGAATGTGTATTCTGCCATGGCGGATCTAAAGATGGAGCTCAATACATCCGAAGATAAAGTTGTGGAGAATATGAAAAAATTAAAAGAGGAAATGAAATTTCTTATAAAGGAAAGGGATGAATTGAGACAGAAATTAATAGCTTCTTCACTAAATGATATTATTGAACAAGCGGATGAAATAAAAGGTAAAAAATTTATTTTTCATAGGGTTGACGGATTGAAGAGGGAGGAGATAAGAACACTTTCTGATAATCTTAAGAATAAGATAAAGGATGGGGTCGTGGTTCTTTATCAACTTAAAAACGGGAAATTATCACTTGTGTTTTCGGTAACTAAAGAGCTTTCAAAAAAAATAAGTGCGAAAGAATTGATAAAATTTTCAACCCCAATAATCGGGGGCGGAGGCGGAGGAAGAGATGATTTCGGGGAAGCAGGAGGCTCAAAGCCTGAAAATATAGAGTTTTTGAAGGATAAGCTTAAAGAGAAGTTGGAGGATGAGATTTAAGATTCTTTTGATATTTCTAATTTTTGTTTTTCTTTTTTCAACAATTGGATTTGCTGATATTTATGTTTATATTACAAAGGATGGACAAAAGGTTATTTCAAACTTTAAACCCTACAATTATCAAAAAATCATAAAAATAATAAAATCAAAGAAACATTTTTATAAAGGTAATCTGAAGAGCTCTGTCTATAAAGAAAAGATTATCAGAATATCAAATAAGTATGGTGTTGATCCGAAACTTGTCGAATCAATAATAAAAGTGGAATCAGATTTTAAGAAAACCGCTGTTTCAAGAAGGGGAGCAAAAGGTTTGATGCAGTTGATGGAGGAAACGGCGAAAGATTACGGAGTTTCTTCCATTGAAATATTTGATCCCGAAAAAAATCTTACGGCTGGAATAAGACATCTTAAGAAATTGATAAACAAATATGGAATAAACAATCTTGAGAAGGTCCTTGCCGCTTATAATGCTGGAGAGACAACAGTTGATAGTTATGGTGGGATTCCACCTTACAAAGAAACAATAAATTATATTAAAAAGGTTTTTAAAGAATACACAGGGAAATCTCCGTCATTGAAGATTTCTCATTATAGAAGGAGGAGGAGTTGGGGAAAATCCGGAATAAGGTCATACTATGATAAAGACGGAGTTCTATGTATCACCAATCTTCATTCAAAAGATAGAAACTAATCTGAAGAAATTTCTTGTTTTTATTTTTTTTATAATAAATATTTTTATCTTCATCCCGATATTGAATATAGATAATGGCTTCAGATCCATTGTCTACTATCTTTTCTCATTCGTATGTCACCAATCGGCGGAATTGAGCTTCTGGATTAATGGAAATAAATTGGCTGTTTGCTCAAGGTGCACGGGAATTTATCAGAGTTTTTTAATTTTTTCCATTCTGTTTACTCTGAAAAAAACTATTTTTAAAAGAGAAGTATTCTTCATTATTTTTTCTTTATCTGTTGGTTTCTTTCTTATTTCAAAAATAGTACGGATTTATTTTCCTCTTGAAATCACCAATTTTTTTCGCTGGTTATCAGGGGTTTTAATTGGTATAATATTTTCCTATTCAATTTATGCGAATGGAGGTAAAAGTGGATAATTTAAACACTAATCCTGAAAGGAGCTCAAAGCTTTTTTTAGATGCTCCTTTAATCGGCGGAGCCATGATGGCTTTCTTTTCAGTCATACCCCTGCTTGGGCTTTTTAATATTCTCTGTTGTATGTGGCTTGTTGTAGGAGGAGGAGTTTCATATTTACTTGTGTCAAAAAAGGAGGAATATGTACCCAAAAGTACGGATGGTCTGCTCTACGGAGCATTATCGGGGGTTTTTGGCTGGGTCTTTTATGTTCTCCTTACCTTTTTAATGCTGGGAATAAAGGCGAAAAAGATAGCACTTATTAAGGAAAGAATGGTCAACATGAATACACCTGAAGCTGAAAAGATTCTCGAACTTATGGATAGGTTTGGCATTAAGATGATAACTCTATTTGTTAGTCTGGGACTTATAATATTCTTTCTTATTTTTCCCTCCATAGGAGGAGCAGTAACTCAGGCTCTGGTAAAAAAAGAGAAAAAAATGGATGCGGAAAAGAGTAATCTTCAGCAGAAAAAAGAGGGAAAATGAACTATAAAACCAAGGTTATTGTAAATCCTTATTCAGCTTTCGGAAAAACTTACAAGAGGTGGAATCAAATAAAAGAGGTCCTTTATTCAATTTTTAAGGATATCAAGTATGAATTTACCGAGGCTCCCGGCCATGCTGTTGAAATTACGAGAGAGTCAATAAAAAAAGGATTTGAACATATTTTAGGGGTCGGTGGGGACGGAACTTTTAATGAAATAGTGAACGGATACATTGTTAATGATCGACCGCTTAACAAAGAGGCTTTTTTGTCCATTTTTCCTTCAGGCAAAGGAAATGATTTTTTGAGAACAATAAAAGATCATATGAAATTCAAAAACTGGAAACAGCTATTTAAAGATGACAATAAGAGAAACATTGATGTTGGTAAGATTGAGACGGACAAAGGTGTGTCTTACTTTGTGAATGTATCCTCATTTGGTTTTAGCGGTGATGTTGTAAAAAATGTTCTCGAGCTTAGGGAAAAAATAAAATACGGATTTGTTTATTTTTTGGGTGCTTTAAAAGCTCTTGGCTCTTATGCAGCTCAACCTGTTAAAATAATTGCCGACGGAAATAATATTTTCAGCGGTAATATGATGGTTGGAGCTGTGTGCAATGGGCGGTATTTTGGTGGTAAGATGAAAGTTGCTCCCGATGCAAGGATTGATGATGGATTATTTGATTTGTTGGTTTTAAAGGAGGTTTCAAAGTTTGAATTGTTTAAAAAACTAATTAAAATATACAGTGGTTCTCATATAAATGATAGGGAAGTTATGATGATAAGGGCAAAGCAAGTTATTGTAGAACCTTTAAAAAAAGAGGATAATATTCTTATTGAATATGATGGTGAATTGGGGAAGATATTACCCGTCAAATTTAGCTTGATACCATCGGTTGTTAAAATAAAAGATTAGGAGTAAAGATGAAGAAAAAGACGTTTTTGTGTATTCTTTTTGTTTTGCCATTATGGTTGTTTTCTTCTGATTATTTTCCTTTGAATAAAATAAAGGAAGGAATGGTTCTAACCGGTAAGACTGTTTTAAAGGGAGATAAATTATCGGATTTTAAAGTGATTGTTTCGGGGATTTTGTCTAATGTTTATCCTGATAAAAGTTTTATAATCGGAGAGATTCAGGGAGATTATTATAAAGAAACCGGTGTCATTGCTGGGATGTCTGGAAGCCCTGTTTATTATAATGGAAAAATTGTGGGAGCTGTTTCATTCTCTTTCCCCTTTACAAAAAGAGCTATTGCAGGGATAACACCCTATCAAGATATGATAAGTACTGAGAAAAAAGTTGCTCCCGAGGTTGATATAAAGATAGATTTAAGGGACATATACAGTGGCAAGATACTGAAAAAAATAAAGGAAAAGCTTAACTTGAGAGCTGATAAAAATTCTTTTTTTAAAATTCCTCTGAAAGCTTCAGGCTTTTCTCAGGAGATTTTAAGAAGAATTAAAAAGGATTTTTACTCATTCCACTTTGTTGAAGTTCCTTCCTCAGCTTCTTTAAAGGTAAAAATTCCAGAAAAGATTGATCCTGATACAATTAACTTAAAAGACGGTGATGCAATTAATGTTCATCTGATGATAGGAGATTTTGATCTTTCCGCTGGAGGTACTGTTACCCATGTAAAAGGAGATAATTTTTATGCTTTTGGCCATCCCTTTTTTAATTTGGGTAAGATTGAATATCCTGTTTCAAAAGCAAAGATTATAGGTGTGGTGCCGAGCTATGAATCATCTTTTAAATTATCTTCTGTGGGAAAATATATAGGAAAGATTATTGCGGATAGAACAAGTGCAATAGTAGGTAAGTTGGGAAGCTTTCCGGATCTTATTCCTTTGAAAATAACAATGAATTACATGAAGCCGAAAGAGTTTGAAGTGAAAATGGTTAGAGATAAACTCTTAACTCCTCTGTTGATTTACAATGCCCTCGCAAATGTTATAAGTAGTGAAATAAAATCTGTGGGAGAATTATCATTAAAAGTTGACGGGGTAATTTATCTGAGAAACGGAAAATCAGTTGTTTACAATGATATATTTTCAAGTTCTGATTCGACAGGTGATTTTTCAATAATGTATGCTTCGCTGGCTTATATTTTGATGGATAATCCTGTTAAGGAATTTAAAATTGATCGAATAGAAGTGAATATCAGTCCCTATGAAAAGACCAGAGTTGCTGTATTGAAAAAGGTTATAACGGAAAAGTACAGAGTTAACCCTGGAGAAGATGTTAGATTCTCTCTTTATTATAAACCTTTAAAAGATAAAATGAAAAAAGAAGATTTGAGTATTCCCATTCCCCCGTTTGAGAGCGGAAGTATCGTATATATTTACATAGCGGATGCTCAAAAGATGCAGGCTTTTGAGACAAAAAAGTACAGAGGTGGGTTTAAATTTCCCGATACAGAGGCAAGTTTGCTGAGAGCCCTTAATAATCTGAGAAAGGGTGATATTGTTTATATTAAGGTTTTCACTCTTAAAAAATCAGTGTTTCTCAATGGATATGATTATTCCGGGACACCTCCCTCGATTTTTAAATTATTGCTTCCTTCTCAGAAGGATTATACCTATACATTCCCGAACATAAGCATAGTGAGAGAATATGCTTTGCCCATAGATTATAAGTTTGAAGGACAGGCTTTGATAAAGTTAGAGATTAAATAAAAGGAGAAATGTAATGAAAAAAAGATTATGGATGTTTTTCTTGATTCTATTTTTTTCATTTAATCTGTTTTCAACCAGAACAATCAAGGTTAAATATGATAGCTGGAAAGATTTTTTAAAAGGGGAATTTAGAGGTGTTATGCTCAATGAAAATGGTAGCCTGAATTTGTCTTACAAAATCAAGCCCATAGTGAAACCTCCCGAAAATCTTGTTTTTTCAGTCACTGCGGATAATTCCGGAAATATTTTTATCGGAACAGGACATTCCGGGAAACTTTATAAGATATCAGGTTCTGCCATAAAAACAATTTATACTGCAAAGGAACCGGATATTTTTGCAATAACTTCTGATAAAAACGGGAACATATATTTTGCGACGTCTCCCAATGGTAGAGTTTACAAACTATCCAAAAGTGGCAAGGTAAAAGAATTTTTTAACAGTAAAGACAGATTTTACTGGCGGCTATCCGTTAAAAATTCCTCTCTCTACATAGCTGCCGGAGGTACGGGAGGAAAGCTTTATAAAGTTAATCTTGCTGACGGGCATCTTGAAACAACTTACAAGATAGATGAGCTTAATGTTTTTAAGTTTTTCATAAAAGATAATACAATTTACCTTGGGGGGAGTGAAAAGGGGACAGTCTATGAAATAAAAAACGGGTTAAAGCAGTCAATCTTTCAAAGTGATAGAAAAGAGATTAAGGGGATTTATGTAAACAGTAAAGATGAAATATTTATTGCCACAGGGGGAGAATCCCTTGCAAAAACAAGCAAATTTTATAAAAAGATTGTAATAAGAAAGACAAATACGGCTGGAGAGGTCTTTAAAATAGACAAAGACGGAGAGGTTATAAAAATATGGAAATCCAACAATGAAATGCCCTATGATTTGAAAGGAAATGATGGAAAGGTCCTATGGGTAACAGGAGACAAAGGGAGGATATATTCTTATGAAAATAACAGGGTGAGTTTAATAGGTGAAGTAGAAGGTAAAATCGGAGTTTCTCTCTACAGACTAAAAAGTAAATTTTTAGGGCTTTATGATTTTCCTGCGGGTGTTTTTGAAATAGAGGATACGAAAGTTTTGAAAGGAACCTATTTGTCAGAGATTTATGATGCAGGTGCTCTTTCTTCATTCGGTAATTTTTTTGTAAAGAGCGTCGGGAATGTGGGAATCTCTTACAGAGCAGGCAATACATCAAAGTATGATAATTCCTGGACCGGTTGGTCCCCTCTTCAGAAAACTTTTCCTTTTAATGTTAACATAAGAAAAAAGAGATATTTTCAATTTAAAGTTGAGATGGTAAAAGAGCAAAGGGAGCCGGAGTTAAGCTATCTGAAATTCTACTATCTTCCGGTCAACAGGGCTCCCGTAATAGAAAAAGTTAGTATCTCCGGGAAAAAGAAAGGTAAAATTTGTATAAAAATTACAGCCAAAGATATGGATAGGGATTTCATAACCTATAGTCTTTATCTTAGAAAAAGTTCAAAGTGGATTTTGATTGAAAAAGATTTATTAAAATCCACATATTGTTTTGATAAGAGAAATTTTGAGGAAGGAGAATACGACTTAAAGGTTATTGCAGGTGATTTTAAATCAAACCCTGAAAATTATGCAAAATCATATTCGAAAGTTGTAAAGAATCTTGTTATAGATTACACCCCTCCTTCCATTGAAGTTGATAAAGCTGTTAAAGGCAGGGTTAGCTTTACCGCATCTGATAAAATTTCAAATATTTCCAAAGCATACTATCACACGGGAGACAGAAAATGGAAGATTTTATTTCCCGATGACAAAATATTTGATTCAAAAAAAGAAAGATTTACAATTTCGGAAAAAATGGCTAAAATAATAGTTGTGAAAGTTGAGGACGAAGAAGGTAATATAAGAGTGAGGATAATTAAATAAATGGCGGAAGGTTATTATATTTTAGGTGTATCTCCTGATTCCCAATTGGGATCTATCGTACAGAGTTATTTGAATTTTATTATTCCCCTTGAAAATAAGCTTGAATATGAGACGGAAGGTATGAATAAAAAGGTGATAAAAGATTTTCTTTTGTTTCAGGGAGCTATGGAGGAGGTTGTTAAGGACAGAGTTAGGAAAGGTGAGGATATAGATGCGATTTTGCCTCCTGATATATTAAGAAAATTTTATTATTTTAAGGGCAAAAAAAGTTTTATTGAGGGCAAATACTTTGATGCGGGCAGAAGTTTTGAGAGAGCATTAAAGTATGGAAACAGAGATCCCAAGATCTTCTATTTCATGGGGAGAAGTTTTCTTGAGTCAAAAAAGATAAAACATGCTGAAAATGCACTTAAAATGGCAATAGAAATTGATAAAAACAACCCCTATTTCTGGCTTTATTTGGGGGATGTTTACAATTTAGCGGGTTTCTCTAATAAGGCTGTCCATGTTTGGGAGACAGCTCTGTCTCTTAAAAAAAAATTTGCTCCTGCCATTTCAAGACTTGAAAGAAAGGGAGTAAATGTAAAATTCAAAATTCTTTCTGAGAAGATTAAAAATGGGCTCAAGAAGATATTCGGAGACAAGGGAGAAAAAAAGGAGAAGGAAGCGGAAGAATAAGAAAAGGTGAGTTAAAATGAAAAAGCTTGATTTTTACATTCCAACTAAAATAATTTACGGAAAGGGAAGGATAAAAGAGTTCGGAGAAACTCTTGATAAAAAGTTTAAAAATATAATGATTGTAAGTGGAAAAACCTCGTATAAAAAGAGCGGAGCCTATGAGAAAATTTCAGCTCAGCTAAAAGATAGAGAGGTGATTCTGTTTGATAAAGTAAATGAAAACCCTGATTTTGAGACTTTACTTAGAGGGGCGGAATTAGCAAGAAATAGAAAGGCGGAGCTGATAATAGGAATTGGCGGCGGTTCTCCCATGGATGCGGCAAAGGGTATAGCTTTACTTGCTACAAATGATGGAAATATGAAAGACTATATGAGAGGCAAAGAGATTAAGAAAAACCCATTACCCGTTGTTTGTATTCCTACCACTTCAGGGACAGGAAGCGAGGTTACACCCTATGCTGTTTTTACGGATTCCGATACAAAGGACAAGGGAGGATATGCAAACCCCTCAATTTTTCCTGTTTTTTCCATAATTGATCCTGAGCTGACATATTCTATGCCTGATGATGTTTTAATAAACACAGGCTTGGATGCTTTAACCCATGCCCTTGAAGCCTATCTTTCAACTAAGGCTACTCCTCTAAATGATCTTATCTCAATCCATGCGATAGAGATTATAATGGGGAATTTAAAGGATTCTTTGAAGAGGGAGAAGGAAGCAATGGACAGGCTTTCCTATGCTTCAATGATTGCCGGGATGGCCATTGCGAATGCAGGTACTCTTTTGCTCCATGCGGCCGGATATCCCTTGACAGTTTATCATCAAATCCCCCATGGCAGGGCAAATGCAATTCTACTTCCTGCTTTTATCGAATTCATGAAGGAAAAATCAGAAGTGAAAGCTAAAGTTGAACTTCTGGAAGGAATTTTCAAAGAGCACGGAGGAATTCGGGAATTTATCAATTATTTTGGTATTTCAACAAAATTATCCGAGAATGGAATTTCCGAAGATGAGATTAACACTTTTGTTGAAAAAACAATTGTAAAGAAAAATTTAAAAATCACTCCCGCTCGTATTTCCAAAAAAGATCTTTTTAAATTTTATAAGGATACATTTTAATGCGAAAAAGCATATTCCTGATATTTGTTGTTTTGTCCTCTTTGGTCTATTTTACTTCATGCAAGCAGAGAATCAGAATCGTATATCCTGGAGGAGTGAATATTGAATCTCCTGTTTTAAGAGTGGGACTTGAGACAGGTAAGACAAAGCTTAAAGTTTCATCAACAGCCGGACTTAAAGTATATTTCAACGGGCAAAAGGTTTTTGACAATGTTCAGGGAGTTGTTGAATTTACCCTTAATAACGGAGCCATAAAAGTTCTTTGCGGAAAAGATTCTCAAATTTTAAAGGGAAATATTTTTTTAATCCCTCAGAAAAATTCTTTTTTGAAGATTGGTGAAAATGAATACAGAGGAATATTCTTTTTGCTAAATAGAGAAAATTATCTCAATTTAATCAATATATTGAATATAGAGGATTATTTGAAAGGGGTTTTGCCCTATGAACTTTCTCCTTCCACATACGGAGAAATAGAAGCTTTAAAGGCTCAGGCAATAGCGGCAAGAACCTATGCACTCTATACTCTCAAAAAGTTTGACAGTGAGGGCTTTGATATTTGTGCAACCAAAGCATGTCAGGTATATGAAGGAGCAAGCGGAGAGATGCCTCTTTCAAATAAAGCTGTGGAAGAGACCAGAGGTAAGGTTTTAACCTATGAAGGCAAATTAGCCGCTGCTCTTTACAGTGCATCGTGCGGAGGATTTACGGAATATTCAAACAAAATGTTTAAAGGAATGAACTTCCCCTATCTTATAGGTCAACCTTGTGAGTACGATTCTCTGAAATGGTATTGGGTTTACTCTGATAATTTTAAACCGTATTCCCTTGAAATAGATTTTGCCATAGCGATAAATCTTGTTGATGAGTTTGATGTAAGGAGAGGGCATAAAAAGGTATCAACGGAAAAAGCTGCGAAAATCTTAAAAAAGATTTCTCTCCTTGTGGGTAAAGAGGAGACTTTTTTCTTGAACAAGATTAATATCATATCTTTGCTTGAACCTTTTGACGAATTGTTTTCTCTGTATAATAAGGCAAAGGAATTATTAAAGCCTTTTGAGATTCCCAAATCCTTTACAATTAAGTATGGAAAGAGAAAAAGTTATATGATTCAGTATTTGATAAAGAATGGGATTATAGCTGGAAATGAAAGATTGTCTTATCCTCTGAACTTTAACCATTTTGTTGAAATTGTTTCAAAAATGATGATGAAAAACTTTAAGGTCTTTGAGGAAGCCAAATTTGTTTCTCTTGTCGGGAAAACTTTAAACTTCAAGGATAAAACCGGAAAGGATATTATGCTTAATGCCGAATCTACAATATTACTGAGAAAGATCAATGGAAAAATTTATCCTGCCCACATGGTATATTTAACCGGAAAAGAGAAGGTTAAGTATTTTTCATCAAAGCAAAACATAAAAATCCTTCTTGTCGAATATCCGAAATTTTCCTTAAAACCAGACAATCTTTATCCTTTCTGGCATAAAATATATAGTTTGAAAGAACTTGAAAAAACGATAAGGGTTTTTACTCCTATTGCAAGACTTCATGATATAGTTCCTCTTGAAAGAGGTATTTCGGGAAGGGTAATAAAACTTGAAATTCAGGATGAAAACAGAAGTAAATTTGTCTACGGTTTTCAGATTAATCAAGCATTGGGATTAAGGGATACCCTGTTTTTTATAGACAGAGAGTTTGAGGGAGACAATATAAAGCGAATAACTTTTATCGGAAGAGGTTACGGACACGGAGTCGGAATGTGTCAGGTGGGGGCTTACGGTATGGCTTTAAAAGGGAAAAAGTATAAGGAGATTTTGTCTTACTATTACCCGGGAACAACTATTATGGATTACTTTGATCTGGAGAAAAAGAAAAAATGAAAAAGCCTCCTCTGTATTATAAGGTTTTTGAAAATAAGAATTGTAAAAAATGGGTGGTTTTCATACATGGAGCCGGAGGCAGTTCCACTGTTTGGTTCAAACAATTAAAAGCTTTCAGAAGGAATTTCAATGTCCTTTTATTGGATTTGAGAGGGCACGGGAAATCGCGAAATGTTATAAAGGAGTGGAAGACAAACAAATATACATTTAAGGATATCAGCGAAGATATTATAGAAGTTATGGATTCCATTAATCTGAAATCAGCCCACTTTGTGGGAATATCATTGGGAACAATTATAATAAGAAACATAGCTGAGCTCTATCCGGAGAGGGTGGAATCAATGATCCTTGGAGGTGCTGTTATCAGGTTTAATATCCGTTCAAAAATATTAATAGCCATAGGAAATATGGTTAAGAGATTTATTCCCTATATGTGGATTTACAAACTCTACGCCTGGATATTAATGCCAAAAAAGAGGCATAAGGAGTCAAGATTGGTCTTTGTAAGGGAAGCTAAGAAACTTTATCAGAAGGAATTCATAAGGTGGGTCAGACTTACGTCCGAGGTCAAACCATTAATGAGATTTTTCAGGGAAAAGGAGACAGATGTTCCCACTCTCTACCTTATGGGGGATGAAGATTATATGTTTCTTCCCGGTGTTAAGGCTGTAGTTGAAAAACACAAAAAGGCCGTACTCAGAATAATAAGAAACAGCGGACATGTTTGCAATATTGACCAGCCCTCTGTATTTAATACTCTTGCAATTAAATTTATTAAAAACTATGGTGAATTCTTTAATAAAAAAGAAGAAATGGTTGGAAATGTTTGATTTTTCAGGGGAGAAGAATTAGTAAATTATGAAAGCTGAAAAAATATCAGGTATTCTTTTAATAGACAAGCCAAAGGAGTTTTCCTCCTTTGATGTAGTAAGGAGGATAAAAAAAGTTTTCACGAAAAATAAAGTCGGACACTTCGGGACTCTGGATCCGATAGCCACAGGTTTGCTTATAATAGGAATAGGAAAGGCCACGAAATTTTTTGACCTTTTCAAAAAGGAATCAAAAACATACAGGGCAAAGGCACGACTGGGAATAACCACGGATACCTATGATATTACAGGTAAAATAGTTAAAAAGGCAAAAGATTTTAATGTATCTTTTAATGAATTAAATGATGCCTTAAAATCTTTTATCGGAGAGACCCTTCAAACACCCCCTATGTTTTCAGCAAAAAAATTCAAAGGAAAGCCACTTTACAAATTGGCAAGAGAGGGAAAAGAGGTTAAAAGAAAACCCGTTAAAATCAATATAGATTATCTTGAGCTTTTAAATTATGAATCACCTTTCTTTGACTTTATAGTATCATCCTCTTCCGGAACATATATTAGAAGCCTGATTAATGATCTTGGTGAGCTTTTAGGCTGCGGTGCCACAATGGTTGAGCTCAGAAGAACAGAGATCGGAGGCTACAAGGTTGAGCATGCGCTTACGCTTGATGAATTTGAAGCAGAGGTTAAAAATGGAAAAATATTCAATTTCATAATTCCCGTTGAGAAAATTTTCCCCGAATTTCCGAAGATAATAGTATCTCCGAGGGGAGAGTTTCTTGCCTCAAACGGAGCTCTTGTTCCTGCGGAAGAAGTGTTAAAGGTTGAAGGTGTTAGTGATGAATACTTTAAGCTTTTCAATGATGAGGGCAAATTTTTATGCCTTGCTAAACCTGAGCTAACAAAAAGAGCCTTTAAACCTGTAATAGTATTAAAGTGATGGAAGAGATAAGGGCTTCTGTAATCTCAATAAATTTTGAAGGGGATAATGGATTTAAAATAGTGAGGGCAAGAGAAAAGGGCGGAGGAATTATAAGTATTGTCGGTAAACTTGAAGGAGTGGGAGAGGGAGATCCTCTGATTTTGAGGGGGGAGTATAATGAGCATCCTGTTTATGGAAAGGAGTTTCTTGTAAAGGATTTTGAGTTTGATCAGGAGGCTAAGGAGGAGAGCATTGTAAGGTTTATATCTTCCAATAGAATGAAGGGTATAGGCGAAAAAAAAGCAAGAAAAATTGTTGAAAAGTTTGGTGAGGATACAATAAATATATTGAAAAATTCCCCTGACAAACTCCTTGAGATCAATGGAATAGGTGAAAACAATATAAAGATGATAAAGGAGAGTATCGCTGAGTTGGGCGATACCTTTGATTCTCTGATTTTTCTTAATTTTTTAGGATTTGGCTCAGCACTATCTTATAAGATTTTAGAGAGTATGGAAGGTGATATTGAAAGTGAGATAAGGGAAAATCCTTATATACTGATAAAAAAAGTGAAGGGTATAGGTTTTAAACTTGCGGACAGGGCTGCAAAAAGACTCGGAATTCCCGATGATTCCCCTTTCAGATTAAAAAGTTATATACTCTATCTTCTTGAATCTTCCCTTGAAGAGGGGCATACATTTTTACACAGGGAGGAGCTTGAAAACCTCTTTATATCCGAAATGTCTTCCTCCTCTGAAGTCTTTACAGAGATGATCGAAAGCCTTTTGGAGGAAGAGGAAATTGTTGTCATAGATACAGCTGTCTATTTGAAATATGTCTATGAGATTGAGCAAAAGATAGTTGACAAACTTCTTATTTTGAAAAAGCATCCCTTTGTTTTCAGCTTAAAGCCATCCGAAAAAACAATAAATGAGATAGAAAATAAATGGGGAATAAAGGTTGATGAGACTCAAAAAGATGTTATCTTAAATGTTATAAACAATAAACTTTCAATAATAACCGGAGGCCCCGGAACAGGCAAAACAACAATATTAAAGTTTATAATCTCTCTTTTAAAACAGAATGGCAAAACTGTTTTTATTGCAGCTCCCACCGGAAGGGCAGCCAAAAGGATGAGTGAAACCTCCGGAGAGGAGGCAAAGACAATTCACAGACTTTTGGAATACATACCGGGGAAAGAGGGATTTATGAAAAACAGATTTAATCCTCTTGAAGCTGAGGCTGTGATAATTGATGAAGCCTCTATGATGGATATATTTATTTTTTATAGGCTACTGGATGCTTTAGGCCCAAATACCCAGCTAATACTTGTAGGAGACCACTATCAGCTTCCACCAGTAGGCCCCGGATATGTTTTCAGAGACCTTGTAAACTCAGGCAAAATTCCGGTTTACTTTCTTGAAAAGATTTACAGAAGGGATGAGGATAGCCTTATAAGTTTAAATGCTCTGAAAGTTAAAAGGGGGGAGATGCCCGAAATAGGCGGAAAAGAGGATAAAATATCGGATTTTTATTTTATAAAAAGAAACAAAGAGGATGATATTTTAAAGCTTATCCTTGAACTATACCTTGAAAGGATTCCCTCCAAATTTATGGTTGATCCCTTCTCGGATTCAATACAGATTCTAACTCCCATTTACAGGGGAGTGATAGGAGTTGATAATCTCAATAAGATAGTCCAATCCGAGCTTAACAGCAGCGGAAAGGGAATTAAACACTATGAAAAGATATTTAAAAAGGGCGATAAGGTGATGCAGCTTAAAAACAATTATGAAAAGGATGTTTTCAATGGAGACATAGGAAGAGTTAAAAGAATAAATCACTATACTCAGACAATAGAGATTGATTATTATGATAAAACGGTTGTTTATGAGAGAAAGGAGTTCAATGAGATAACACTTGCCTATGCTATTTCAATACATAAATCTCAGGGAAGTGAATACGATTATGTGATTGTCCCTATTACCAAATCTCAGGGAATTATGCTACAGAGAAACCTTATATACACAGCCATTACAAGGGCAAAAAAGATGATGATTTTTGTCGGAGACCCCGAAGCCCTTGAAATAGCAGTCAAAAACAATACCCCCCTCAAACGAAACTCCCGAATCTATGAGTTGGTGGTTGAGAGGTTGTAGTCGTGAATTGTGAATCGTGAATTGTGAATTGGAGTTATTTGTATTTAGTCATTAGTTCTGTATTATTATAACGAGTGTAGTAGCTGACGAAGTGAGTGAAGATCCAGCACTTTCTTTCCGACAGTAAATGTGAAAACGCTTCGGCTAAATGATGAATGTAAAAAGAAACCTTCACCAAGAAATCGCTAACCCTAAAAGATAGCACTGGGGGAATGGTAAATCGGGGTTGATAGTGTTTAGTTGTAGGTTTTAATTTTTTTCGTAAATGGTGAATAGTGAATCGGAGGTAAGTGAGAACTGAGAAGTAAGAACTGAGAAGTGAGAACTGAGAAGTGAGAACGGAGAACGGAGAAGCCACTTGCAATCAATATTTTTCTTTATTTAATTTATTTTTAAATAAAAAAAATTACTAATAGTTGATACTATAAATATTCAAAATCAGCTCAATGCTTGATGCTCAAGGCTCAATGCTAATAAAAAGATAGTGCGGGATGAATGGGAGGTAATACTGTAGGGGCAATTCATGAATTGCCCTATAATAATAATAAACAACGATAAGCCAATAACCTTTAAAATCATCTAAATGCTAATTTTGATTCTTTACTTAGGCGTATCCAATTTTTTCTAATGATTATAACTCAGGGAAGTAGGACTTTATTTATAGTTAAAAGTTTGTTATTTTAAATATTATTTAAATGGAGGTGAATAATGAAAATAATAGTTTTGGGTGCTGGCCTTGTAGGGACTCCGATGGCGGTGGATCTTGCTAAACATGGGAACTCTCAGGTTAGTGTGGCTGATATCAACTCTGAAACTTTGAAAAAAATTGAAACTAAATATCCTATATCAACTATAAAAAAAGATCTTTCAAAACCTTCCAATATAAAATCTATTATTGGTGATTATGATTTGGTTATCAATGCATTACCCGGTTTTTTGGGCTTTCAGGCTTTGAAGTCAATTATAGAGGAAAGGAAAAATGTTGTGGATATAGCTTTTTATCCGGAAGACCCCTTTGAACTGGATAATTTGGCAAAGAAAAACAAGGTAATAGCAGTGGTTGATTGCGGAGTTTCTCCCGGAATGAGCAATATTTTAATAGGCTATGTTAATGAAATTTTAGATGAAACAGAAAAAGCTCTTATTTTGGTTGGAGGTTTACCTCAGAAAAGGGTATGGCCTTATGAATATAAAGCTGTGTTTTCTCCTCTTGATGTTATAGAGGAATACACCCGCCCTGCTCGCTATAAAGAAAAGGGAGAGCTTGTTGTAAAACCTGCTCTTTCGGATGTCGAATTGATTGATTTTGAAAGGATTGGAACTCTCGAAGCATTTAATAGTGACGGGCTCAGAACACTTCTTAAAACTGTGGATATTCCAAACATTAAGGAAAAAACTCTTAGATATCCGGGGCATGTGGAGAAAATGAAGATTTTAAGAGAAACAGGTTTTTTCAGTCAGGATTATATTGATATTAATGGTGTGAAAATTCGACCTCTAAATCTTACCGCAAAACTTTTAATTCCCTTGTGGAAGCTTGAGGAGGGAGAAAGGGATATTACAATAATGAGAGTGATTGTTGAAGGAAAGAAAGAGGGTAAAAAAATTAAATATACCTATGATTTGTATGATGAATATGATGAAAAGACAAAAATACATTCAATGGCAAGGGTGACAGGATACACGGCGACTATTGTTGCTGAGATGATATTGAACGGAATGTATGAAAAGGTTGGGATTTCTCCCCCTGAGTATATTGCTAAAACCCCTGCTCTATTAGCTTATCTCTTGGAAAAATTAAAAAACAAAGGTGTTATTTATAGCGAAAAGATAGAAAAAGAATCGTAGAATTTCTTTTGATTGAAATTAAAAAGTCAAACGATTATTCTATGCTACTTTCTCTTCCCTTATCATCAACTGCGGTTACATAGTATTCATATTCAATCTTCTTTGTTCCGAGGGATCTGTCATAATATTTAAATTCACTTGCCGGCAAAATTGTCAGATATTTATAGTTTGATAATCCCTTTTCTCTTCTGTATATTTTGTAGTTGGTGATAAAAGCTCCTACTTCACTATTCCTTGGATTTTTATCCCATGTGATTTTATAAAAATATTCTGTTGTAAACAGACTTCTATTTGCAAATAATTCATAATGTTGATTAAGAGGAGAAAAAATTCCTAAAACTTCTATATCTCCGAACGCAGAATCAGTCGCTCCGTCATCATCTGTGACCGTTAATTTAATATGATAGATTCCCTTTTGGTTGTAGGTATGACTGATTATTTTGCCAAAACCTATTTTACCGTCTCCGAAACTCCAGCTATACTTAACGATTTTACCATCCGGGTCTCTGGAAGCCGAAGCATCAAAATTAACTGTCAGAGGGTAAAGTCCTGTTTTAGGATTATAGGTGAATTTTGCAATAGGTGGTTTGTTGGGTTCAGGTTCCGGTTCCGGGGATTCTTCCGGTTCAAAATTTGCAAACATAATTTCATCCGTGTCCCTGTTTTCCCACACTAAGGCAGCTCCTATTTTACTATTATAGTCAATTGAAGGATAAAAAGCATCCTGTTTTGATGATATTTTAACTGGATCGCTCCAGTTTTCTCCATTATATACTGAATATACAATATCTCCATCTTTGTCTTTAAAAGTATATAAAAAGCCGGAACCATAGGCTGTTGAATCCGAGTAGTATCGATCATGATCTCTTCTCCACCCTAATCCTACATTTTTCGGGTCATTCCATCCATCTCTATCCTTTAAAGAGGAGTAGTAAGACTTTTCCTGGTAATAGTAGAAACCCACATGAATCTTTCCTCCGCTTGCGGCGACAGAGGGGCGAAAACACCATTTGTTAATCTGGTTTACATCATAAGCTTTTCCCCAATGCCCTTTTCCATCATCCATATTAATCATAGGTTCCAGAACATCAACTTCCCATGTACTTTCTTTATTGTCCTGCCAAACTACGATAATTTCTCCATTACTACCGGGATACATATCAAGGTATTTGGAGGTCCCGTTTGCTGTTTTTGATACATTCACTGCCGACCCCCATCCTTTGCCGGGAGTGTACACTTTTACATAGATATCTGGCATTCTCGGGTTTCCCCTTTGCCAGGCAACAGCTATCCTTTTGTTTGTCGTTGTTATTATTTTGGGTTTTCCCATATCATATCCACCACTTGGAGACATGGTTATTGATTTTTCCCAGCCTTCGTTGTATTCGATGAATTTTATGCAATTACAACCTAAATTGTGCCAGGTAACTACAAACCCACTGTTTTTCCCTCTGAACACATCAGGATATATGTTTCCCCTGCTGCTTTGCTCTGGCAATCTTGCTGGTTTTGACCAGTTTTCTCCCTTTTTTATGGAATAATAGACATAGCTTGTTCCTCTGATGACTTCCTCCCAGACGACCATAATCTTGCCCGTTTGATCAATTGCGACTCTGGGATTTTTTGATTCATAAGAACTATTGGATATGTTTACAATCTCAAAACCATAGGAAAAGAATCCTATTAGTAAAAAGATTATGATAATAATTAACCTTTTTTTTGTTTTAAATTTCTTCTCCTTCATATGTCTATTTTGCTTGAAAATTTTAGTTTTGTCAATTTAAATTGTTTATTTTTACGGTTTAAAGTCTTCTCTTTGAGGAGAAAACACATCTAATATTATTGAATTATCTTTAAGGGAAAGAACTCCATGGGGAATATTACTCATAATATAAAGACTATCGCCCTTTTCAACGATTTCCTTTTTGCCATTAATTGTAAATTCAAATTTTCCTTCCAAAATATAGCTTATCTGTTCGTGCTCATGTTGATGGAGTTCTCCCATAGCCCCTTTTTTAAATCTTACATGTACGAGCATGAGAGAACCTCCACAGGCAAGAACCTTTCTGTAAACGCCTTGACCGACCTTTTCTTCCTTTGTGTTTTCAAATTTTACAACCATTTCCGATTCAGAATAATTTGTAAAGCAGGACAAATAGGGTAAAGAGAAAGGTAATTATTAACATTATATTTCTTCCAAGATTAGCTTTATATTTACCCATCAAAGATTTTTTATTAACAAAATAAATTATTATAAGCACAGAAAGAGGAGCCAGAATAAGATTTCCAGCCATCCCGAGTATAGCTTTTATCAGTGCAGGCAATTTCCAGAATGGTGCTAAAATTCCGGGAACCACAATCCAGAGCATTAAAGCAATATCATAGGTCTTGTTTCCCTCTTTGAATTTCCAATCTTTTCCTAAAATATCAAGTGTAAAGTAAACCATGATCATTGCAACTCCGACCATTGTGGTAAATGCCGCTGCCAATAATCCCAATGAAAAAATTCTCGGCGCAAGAAAGCTTATGGCTCCCGGAAGAGCCGGGGTAATAACCTGTCCGGCCTGTGCAACAGTTTCTATTTGAGAAAAGTGTAATCCTCCGTTTTGTCCTCTGTACACACTGTTTAAAGCTGTTGCTCCGGCGACGACAACCACAATGGAAAAAAGCCCCCATATAATGCCAAAATTCTGAACGGATTTCCAGAATGATTTTTTCAGATCTTTTTCCGTATACTCAGCATTTGATGTAAAGTAACCATAGGAAAGAAGTAAAGTGGCGGGAAGAGCCTGCCCTGCTATTGACATTAATTGAAGAAATCCGCTCCTGACTTTACCCGGTGAACCTACAACAGGTAGATCTTTTGGTATTTTGGGGATTAAACCTTTTGCCACTTCAACCCAGATCTTCCAGTCAAGTAATCCTTTTATTGCAACAACTATAAAAGCAAAGAGAATAAAAAGCAAAAGATATGTCATTATCTTTTCGATTTTTTTAAATCCCCCGGATGTGACGAGAAAAACTGTGATAATTAAAAGAATGAGCGTTGTTATAATAATTCCGGGAGTTGTCTTATTTGAAGGAGGTAATTTAATACCCAATGAACCATAGGTCGCTTCAACCATCACAGACATCTGCCCCATATTGACCACTATGTTTAATAAAAAAGCGGGTATGAAAATAAACCATGCGAGGGTCCAGTGAATCTCATGCTTTATCATCTCTATCATTCCTCTGTGCTTTGACATAATACCGACTCTTGATGCAGAATCCAGAGTAAAAATAACCATCGGAATAACATATAGCGCAGCCCATAACAGCTGCATTCTAAACCATGCTCCTGCAAGCAATCTTGTAGCAACAGCACCAGCACCTATCATCCCGGCTGCCACGATTGCGGAAGGACCTATAACATTCCTGAAAAATTTTGTAATGGGATTGTTTTTGATGAAATCTTTCATCTTTCCTCCTATAATTGATTTTTTATTATAAGATAAAAATCAGTCGTATACAAGTAAGCCCTTTGCGTCAAAAATAATCTTACCGAAGCGGATTGGTTCAGAGAGAAAAAATTTAAGTTTGGGGAATGGATGTTGACAATTTTATTTTATTAAAATAATATCTTAATTATGAAAATTAAAGTTTATTTATCGGTTATTATTTTATCTTTATTGGCATTTTCATGTGGTTATCATTTGAGAGGAACAGGAAGTTTTCTCCCTTCTTATATAAAAAACATTTATATCCCCGAATTTGAAAATACGACCTCAAGAATTGATCTTGGAAAGATTGTTACGGAGGAGGTTATCTCTGCATTTATTAGCAGAGGAAACTTTAAACTTGTCAGAAATGAGAGTGAAGCTGATGCGGAGCTAAAGGGGAAGATCCTGAATTTTAGTGTGATTCCCGTTAATGTTGATACTGTTGAAGGTGCAAGATACAAAGTGAGGGTCACTGTTAAAGTAGAGTTGATTGATTTGAGGGAGGGAAAAGTTTTGTACAAGAACCCCTCTTTTTATTATGAAGATGAGTATGACACTATTGAAGGCGGAGATTTTCTTTCAATGGAGACCTCCTCAATACAAAAAATAGCTGAAGAAATGGCCACAACTTTAATTAATACTATTATGGAGGGTTTTTGATATACAATTGGACAGATTTTTTAAATCAAAAGCCTCAAAGCGGAATATATCTCTTTATTGGTAAGGAGGAATATCTTTTAACAAAAATAATAGAGCATATAAAAAACTCGGAAGAGGCTTCTTTTCAGGTGGAAAACCATTTTGTTTCAAGACAGAGTGAGCTTTCGGATATAATGAAAAGAGCGATTGAGAGATCAATCTTTGATACGAGAAAAAAAATTGTAAAAGCTGAACTTTCAAGAGATTTTGCAATGAAAAGGGGAGCTAAAGAGTTTATTTCAATGATGTCAAAAGTTTCAAACTATCTTTTGTTTTACGGGAAAAATCTCAACAGCAGAAGTAAATTTGTAAGTTTTGCTCAGGAAAACTCAATTCCTGTTTACTATGTCTATCCTCTAAAGGATAATGAAAAGTATGAGTATGTTAAGAATATATTGAATAAAAATAATCTTAAAGCTGATAATAATATTGTTTTTAAAATAATAAATTCGGGACCGTCCGAACTTTTTCTGTTGGAGTCTGAGATAAAAAAACTTTCTCTGTTTTGTGAAGACGGAATTGTCGGAGAAAAGGATATAGAAGAGGTCTTTTCCTTGAAAAAGGATGAAAAGATTGATAATTTTCTTGAGAGTTTAGGGACAAAAAGAGCTAAGGCTATTTTAAGAAAACTTTTAAAAGATCAGTATGATCCGATTTATATCTGGACAAGTATTACAAATTTTTTTACTCTTTTATACTGGATTTCAATATATAAAGATGCAGGATTTGGAGAACAGGAGATAGGAGTTAAATTGAGGCTTTACTCTACAAAAATTCGCTTTTATGGATTCCAACTGAAAAAATACTATAGGGAGGTCGGAAAAATTATAAATAAGCTTTATTATATTGAAAAAGATTTTAAGTATAGTTCAAAGGATAAATCATATCTTTTGGAATATTTTATTGATTT
The DNA here is from genome assembly GCA_027031485.1 of Candidatus Aminicenantota bacterium. Classification (GTDB taxonomy): domain Bacteria; phylum Acidobacteriota; class Aminicenantia; order JAMOAD01; family JAMOAD01; genus JALXDT01. The sequence goes on from JALVQI010000211.1 coordinate 26,450, forward strand.
TTTGGTAAAAATTAACGGAGGTTTGAATGATTAGAAAAGGTTTAGTGCTATCTGTTATGTTATTCTTTTTCCTTTTCCCGGGGTTTTCCTGTACGAACTTTCTTATAAGCAAAGGAGCAACAAAGGATGGTTCAACAATGATTACCTATGCTGCGGATTCCCATACGCTTTACGGTGAACTCTATTTCACGCCGGCAGGGGTTCACCCCGAGGGAGAGATGATAGATGTGTATGAGTGGGATACCGGAAAATATTTAGGGAAAATAAAACAGGTTAGAAAAACATATAAGGTTATAGGTAATATGAATGAATTTCAGGTATCCATAGGGGAAACAACCTACGGAGGAAGGAAAGAGCTTCGCAGTAAAGCGGGCATCCTTGATTATGGTAGCCTTATGTATATTACTCTTCAAAGAGCAAGAACTGCAAGGGAAGCAATAAAGATAATGGGAAAACTTGTGGAAAAATACGGATATATAAGTTCAGGGGAGACATTCTCCATTGCGGACCCAAAAGAGGTGTGGATAATGGATATGATCGGAAAGGGTAAAGAAAAGGGAGCTGTATGGGTTGCAAGAAGGGTACCAAACGGTTATGTCACAGCCCATGCAAATCAGGCAAGAATAAGAAAATTCCCTTTGCATGATCCGAAAAATTGCCTCTATTCAAAAGATGTAATCTCTTTTGCAAGAAAAATGGGATATTTTAAAGGTGAGGATAAAGCTTTTAGTTTTGTTGATGCCTATGCTCCTCCGGATTTTGAAAGTTTAAGATTTTGTGAAATAAGGGTATGGAGTTTTTTCAGAAGGGTTGCTCCTACTAAAAACCTGGATAGATATCTTGATTATGTAAGAGGTAATCCGAAGGCAACACCTCTTCCTTTATGGATAAAACCTGATAAAAAGTTAACGGTGCAGGATGTAATGAGTCTTATGAGGGATCACTTTGAGGGTACGGAGTTTGATTTAAGCAAGGGAATAGGAGCAGGTCCATATAAACTTCCTTACAGGTGGCGTCCTCTGGTATGGAAATTAAATGGGAAAAAATATTTTAATGAAAGATCGACATCTACTCAGCAGACGGGTTTTTCTTTTATAGCCCAAGCCAGAGGATATTTGCCCAACCCTGTTGGCGGAATTTTCTGGTTCAGTGTTGATGATACATACAGTACAGTCTATGTGCCAATGTATGTTGGAATAGAAAAAGCTCCGTATAATTATGCGGTTGGAAGAGGAGACTTTTATCATTTTAGCTGGGATTCTGCTTTCTGGGTTTTCAATTTTGTGGCGAATTTCGCCTATTCGAGATATTCGTATATGATCAAGGATATTCAAAAACAGCAGAGGTATTTTGAAGATAAATTTGTCGCAGATGTACCTGAAGTGGACAAAGCAGCTCTTTCCCTTTATAAGAAATCTCCGCTATTAGCCAAAGATTATTTGACAAAATATTCTGAGAAGCAAGCTTCAGCAGTAGTTAAGAGATGGAGAAAACTTCTTATAGAACTTCTTGTTAAATATCTCGATGGGAATATGAAAAATGAGAAGGGAAAAGTTACCCATCCCGGCTATCCTGAATCATGGTATGAATTAATCGTGAAGGAGAGTGGAGATAAGTACCTTATAAAACCTCAGAAGAAAGAAGATTAATACAAAATTTACTCTGCTGATTAAAAAATATTATTTGATTTTGAAAGACGAAATTTTGAATAATAATATTTATAATGATTTTCATTGTTTTTTAAGGATTATTCAGAGAAAGTCTTGACAAATGTGTTTATTTTGCATACAATTTTATAGAAATGGCTTATAGATTAGGAGAATTATTATTAAGAGAAGGATTGATTAATGAATCCCAGTTAAAAGAAGCTCTTGAGTATCAAAAGGAGAGAGGAGGCAGGCTGGGATCGATTTTTATCAATCTTGGGTTTGTTTCTGAAGAAGATATAGCTGAGGTTCTATCAAAACAGCAGGGCGTTCCTGCGATTAATCTTTCCAAATTTGAAATTGACAAAAGTGTGTTGAATATTATACCGGAAGAGCATTGCAGAAAAGCGCTTATCATTCCGATAAGCAAGATAGGTGATACTTTAACTCTTGCAATGGTCGAACCCACAAATTTAATGACAATATCAGAAATAGAATTTATGACAGGATTAAAAGTTCAGCCGGTTATAGCTCCTGAGTCAGCAATCAGAGCAGCTATAGATAAGCACTATGGGACAACATCGGAAGTTGAAATAAAAAAGACATTTGAGGAATTTCAGGGAGAATTTGGCACTGATGAGAGTATTGAATTTTTAACTGAAGAAGAGGAGATGAATATTGCCGAGATGGAACAGGAAGCTGAAAGAGGCCCTATCGTTCAATATGTGAACAATTTGATAAAAATTGCCGTGGAAAAGGGAGCAAGCGATATTCATATTGAACCATATGAAAAAAAGTTAAGGGTAAGATACAGAATAGACGGAATTCTCTATGAACAGCAGGAACCTCCTTACACTATGAAGGACGGTATAATAACAAGGGTTAAGGTTATTTCAAAGCTGAGAATAGATGAAAAAAGAGTCCCTCAGGATGGTAGAATTAAAACAAAGATAAAACTTGCTAATGGTAAAGTGAAAGAGATTGATATGAGAGTTTCAACTCTACCAACACTATATGGTGAAAAGGTAGTTATGAGAATCCTGGACAAAGAGCAATTGAGACTTGATCTTACTCAATTGGGTTTTGAAGAGGAATCCCTTGAAAAGTTTAAAAAAGCAATAAAAAGACCATGGGGGATTATTTTAGTGACGGGTCCCACAGGTTCGGGGAAAACAAACACTCTTTATTCTGCTATCTCGACTCTTAACAGTGAAGATACAAATATAATGACAGTAGAGGACCCCGTTGAATTTAATCTGTATGGAATTAATCAGGTTAATGTTAATGAGGATGCCGGTTTAAACTTTGCTTCAGCTTTAAGGTCATTTCTAAGGCAGGACCCGAACATTATATTGGTCGGAGAAATCAGGGATTTTGAAACAGCGGATATTGCTATAAAAGCTGCTTTAACAGGTCACCTTGTTTTATCCACTTTACACACAAATGATGCACCCTCTACAATTACAAGATTGATTAATATGGGGATAGAACCATATCTTGTTGCATCTTCTCTTTTACTTGTTGTTGCACAGAGGTTAGTCAGGAGATTATGCAATAAGTGTAAAGAGGAAGCCTCTTATCCTCCGAAAGCTTTAATTGATGTGGGATTTAATCCCGATGAAGTTAAAAATCTTGAAATTTACAAAGCAAAAGGGTGCGCTGCGTGCAATCACACTGGCTATAAGGGGAGAGTGGGACTCTTTGAAGTAATGGAGATTTCCGAAGAGATAAAAGAGATGATAATCTCAATGGCATCAACCTCTGAATTAAGGAGAAAAGCCATTGAGGAAGGTATGTATACATTGAGAATGAGTGGGCTCGAAAAGGTTAAAAGAGGGTTAACCTCTATTGAAGAGGTTGTAAGAGAAACTGTAAAGGTATAGGAGGCTTAAATGGCATTACCATTACATCAATTGTTAAAAATAATGCTGGATGAGGGAGCAACTGATCTTCACATAACCACAAATTCTCCTCCTCAAATCAGGGTACACGGAAAATTAAAACCTTTAAATCATCCTCCGTTAAAAGCACCTGAAACTAAACAATTAATTTATTCAATATTGAGTGATTCTCAAAAGCATAAATTGGAAGAGGATCTTGAATTGGATTTTTCCTTTGGAATAAAAGGCCTTGCAAGGTTCAGAGCTAATGTTTTTCATCAAAGAGGAGCAGTAAGCGGTGCTTTCAGAATGATTCCGTTTGAAAAGAGAAGTTTTGAGGAGTTAGGTATTCCACCTGTTGTAAAAAACTTGTGTGATAAGCCAAGAGGCCTCGTTTTGGTTACGGGACCTACGGGTTCCGGAAAATCAACAACCCTTGCAACAATGATTGATAAGATAAACAAAGAAAGACCGGTTCATATAATCACTATTGAGGATCCGATTGAGTATCTCCACACTCATAAAAAGGCATTGGTAAATCAGAGGGAGGTTGGCTCGGATACAAAATCATTTGCCAGAGCTTTAAGAGCTGCTTTAAGAGAAGATCCGGATGTCGTTCTTATCGGTGAAATGAGAGATTTGGAGACTGTTGAAACAGCTTTGCAGGTTGCTGAAACCGGACATTTAACTTTTGCCACATTACATACAAATTCGGCTTCCCAAACGATTAATAGAATTATTGATATTTTTCCCGCTCATCAGCAATCTCAGGTGAGAACGCAGCTTTCTTTAATATTGGAAGGAATTATTACCCAATCACTTTTACCAAAAGCGGACGGAAGAGGTAGGGTGGTTGCTTCGGAAATATTGGTTCCGACACCTGCAATCAGAAATTTAATAAGAGAGGACAAAATACATCAAATATACTCTTCCATGCAGACAGCACAGGAAAAGACGGGTATGCAGACATTTAATCAATCTTTAGCTGTTCTTTATTTTAAAAGATTAATAACCCTTGAGCTTGCAATGAGTGTTTCACATAATCCTGATGAATTAAGCGAGATAATTAATAGAGGGCCATCCAGTCTTTCACCTTATCTTTTTAAGGTATACGAAGGTGTTCAGATGGCTCCAAATTTTGATAGAGGTTTTTAGGAGGGGTTATGCCTGTTTTTGAATATGTAGGGAAAAATAAGTTTGGTCAGGTAATCAGAGGAACAAAGAGTGCGGCTACTATTGAGGATGCCAGAAGGATGATAGCGAGAGATCAGATAGTCATCCAGAAAATAAAAAAGAAAGGTGGGTTCTCTTTCGGGTTGAACCTTTTCAAAGGGAAAATTGTTAAAGTGGATGAACTTTCGATATTTACAAGACAGCTTGCTACAATAATAAATGCAGGAATTCCGATAGTTCAGGGATTGGGGATATTGTCAACGCAAATAAAGAATAAAAAGTTTCAGGAGGCGGTTTCCACGGTAAAATCAGATATTGAAAGTGGTGTATCACTTGAGGAAGCTTTAAGAAAGCATCCGAGAGCATTTTCAGAGCTTTACATTAATATGGCAAGCGCCGGAGAAAAATCGGGAAATTTACCGGAGGTTCTTTCAAGGCTTGCAAAGTATCTTGAAAGAGAGGCCAGTGTCAGAGGGAAAGTAAAATCAGCATTGACTTATCCTGTGGTTGTTCTTGTAATAGCTATCACCATATCTTTGTTAATTCTGTATAAGGTTGTTCCCACTTTTTCAGCTCTGTTTGAGGATCTTGGGGCAGAACTTCCTTTACCCACTCAGATTCTTGTATCAGCATCGCATATTCTTGTTAACAATATCGGTTGGCTTGTGTTGATAACAATTGGTGCCTTTTTTGCTTTTAGAGCGTATTACAGAACTCACAATGGGAAGAGAGTCATAGATAATCTTAAATTAAAATTGCCTGTGATGGGAGACCTTGCGATAAAGGGTTCTGTTGCAAGATTCTCAAGAACTCTTGCAACAATGATCTCCAGTGGAATAGATCTTTTGCTTGCTCTCGAAATTACGGCTAAAACATCGGGGAATGCTATTGTTGAGGATGCGATTATGGAAGCCAGAAACATGGTTACTCAAGGAAGAGAGTTAAGTACATCAATCCAGAATTTTAAGGTTTTTCCTCCTATGTTGGCTCAAATGATTGCTGTTGGAGAAAGTACTGGTTCTCTGGATGAAATGTTGTCTAAGATCGCTGATTTTTATGAGGAAGAGGTTGACAGAGCTGTTGACACACTTTTAAGCCTCATAGAGCCTATAATGATTGTATTCCTCGGAGTTCTGATAGGAGGAATGGTTGTGGCTCTTTATCTACCGATGTTTAACCTTGCCAAGAATATAGGTTAAAAACTATTTGGTCAAAAATATAAATATCCTTATAATTTCAAGGTTCTTAATAATAGTAGGGATTTTACTTACAATTTTTATCTTTAATTTTCTTTACCCCACATCAATAAATATTGCACCTCTTTTAAATATAACTTTACTTATTGCTCTACTTTCCGGGATATACTTTTTTCTTAACCTTAACACTTCCATTTCCAAAGATTATCTGATTCAGCTTCAGCTTTTTATAGATATTATTGTGATTTCCTCATTAATTTATGTTACGGGAAGCATGCAAAGTCCTTTTCTGTTCCTTCTAACAATTCCGATAATCATATCTTCGATATACTTAAATAAAACAAAAACTGTTTTAATTGGGGTGTTAAGTTTTCTTTCTCTTATAATAATAATTACACTCTACTATACATCATTTTACGGGGATATTCATATTGAATTGATTCTGAACAAAGTGATTCTTTATGGATTATCATTTACGGGAATTGCTCTTCTTTCTGCATATCTGGTTGAAAGAATAAGACTTTACAGAGAAGAAATAGAAGAGAAGGAGATTGAATTTGAGAGATTAAACCTCCTTTTACAGAATATTGTTGAAAATATAGAATATGCTTTTATTACATTAGATGAAAAAGGTGATTTGATTTTTAAAAACAGAGAAGCTGATTCTTTGCTTAAGGATAATTTGCTAAAAATTTTAAAAGATTATTTTAATATGAAAAACAATGAGGCTTTTGAACTGGAATTTGAAGATAAAATTTTGAAAGTTAAATATGATAATATGAATTTTGAAAACAAACATTATCATATTTTTGTAATAGAAGATTTGACAGAAGAAAAAAAGCAAGAGAGAGAAAGGCAGATAAGGGAGAGATTACTGTATTTGGGAGAAATAGCTGCCGGTATGGCCCATGAAATTAGAAATCCGTTGGCTTCTTTAATGGCATCTTTACAATTAATTGAGGAAGGAAAACTCGAAAACATTTCTTTGCTTACAGGTATTATTGTTGATGATATTAAGAGGATATCTTCAATAATAGAAGATTTCCTTATTTTTACTGAAAATAGAAATTTTAAGATTGAAGAATTTGATCCGGAGAAACAGGTCATCAAGGTAATAAAGGATTTAAAAAGGGAAGGATATAAGACAGACATAATAAAATTTAAAATTGACAGGAAAGTTGAAAAATATAGAGGAAATTCCTACCATTTATCTCTTGTTTTAAAAAATCTATTGACAAATTCTATCAAAGCTGTTAAAAATAAAGGTGATATTAGTGTCAAAATTTATTTGGATGAGAAGAGGATGGAGATGCGAGTAAGTGATAGTGGGAGTGGTATTGAGAAAGAAGATCTCAAGAATATATTCAACCCTTTTTTTACAAAATCAAAGGGAAAAGGAATGGGTATTGGTTTGACAATTGTGAAAAGAATTGTGGAACTTTATAATGGAACAATAGAAGTATTTAGCGAAAAAGGAAAGGGGACAGAGTATACAATTACTCTTCCTCAAAAGAAAAAGATCGAGTGAAAAATGAAAATTCTTGTCATTGATGACGAAGAGAACATTGGAAGGACGATAGAATTAATTTTTGAGAAAGAGGACTTTGACGTGACTCTTGCTTTTAATGGTGAAACAGCTATTTCCCTATTAAAAGAAAATTATTTTGATGTTATTATTTCTGACATAAGACTTCCCGATATTTCCGGTATGGAAATTCTGAAAATTTCGAAAAATCTTTATCCGGAGGTTCCTGTTATAATGATAACCGCATATGCTTCAACTTCTGTAGCGGTGGAGGCTATGAAATTGGGAGCGGAAGATTATATTATTAAACCTTTTGATATTGATGAATTAAGAATAATTGTAAAAAGAGCTTATGAAAAGAGAAAGTTAGAGATAGAAAATAAAAAATTACAGAGATTGATAGAAGAAAAGTATAGCTTTGAGAATATAATCGGCAAAAGTAAAATTATGAAAGATATTTTTTTGCTGATAGAAAAAATAGCTCCGATTGATACAACGGTTTTGATTACAGGGGAAAGTGGCACGGGCAAGGATTTGATTGCAAGAGCTATTCATTTTAGAAGCTTGAGAAAAGACGGGGAGTTTGTTGCGATAAATTGTGCGAGTATACCTGAAAATTTGCTTGAGTCTGAATTGTTTGGATATAAGAGAGGAGCTTTCACAGGAGCGGTTACGAGTAAAGTTGGGCTATTTCAGGAGGCTAACAGAGGGACTCTCTTTTTAGATGAGATCGGAGAGATGCCTCAGGGATTACAAGCAAAGCTGTTAAGAGTACTTCAGGATAAAAAAATAAGACCTCTGGGAGGAACCCAGGAAAAAGAGGTGGATGTGAGAATTATTGCCGCTACAAATCACAATCTCGAAGATATGGTTAAAAAAGGAGATTTCAGGGAGGACCTTTTTTACAGATTGAATGTTATCACTATAGATTTACCTCCGTTGAGGAAGAGAAAAGAGGATATTCCCTTGCTTGTAAATTATTTTATTAAAAAGTTAAATAAAAAGTTTAACAAAGAAATAAAAGGGGTTGAACCTTCCCTGCTGGAATATTTCTTTTTATATGATTGGCCCGGAAACGTAAGAGAGCTTGAAAATCTTGTGGAAAGATTAATGATATTGGAAGAGGGAACACTTTTAACATCTAAACATCTTCCGAAGAAGTATAAAGATCCGGGAGAAATTTCAGAAATAACAATTCCTTCCGAATTTAAAAATTTTAATCTGAATCAATATATTGATAATGTGGTTAAAAAAATAATAAGCCTTTCATTGGAGAAAACAGGAGGAAATAAAAAGGATGCGGCAAGTTTGTTAGGAATTTCATATAGATCTTTCAGATATTACTATAATAAACTTTTTGGATAGGAGAGATTTATGAGGCAGAAGAAAAAGGAGAAAAAGAGGGAATTTTTTATAAAAGCTGCGAAAAAGGCTTTTATAAAAAGAGGTATAGTCTCAACAAATATGGAGGACATATCATTAAATACAGGCACATCAAGGACTGCTCTTTACTACTACTTTAAATCGAAAGAGGATATTTTAAAGGCTATTATATTTGAAACAAAGGAAAAACTTATGAGGCGTTTGAAAAAAAATATGAAAAATGTCCAGAGTAAAAAAAGATTCTTTCTTTTGTTAGTCGATACAATTCATTGGCTTTCGAAGAATGAGAAAGAAGCTTTGACCATTATCCTGAGGCTTAAGCTGAAGGATAATGAATCAAATCTTCCCAAACTCAAGGATTTTATGAAACATATTGAAAAAAAGATGATTTCGGAAATTGTTTCTATGATGAATGATAAAAACATAGATATATCGGAAAAAGATATGGCTCTAATTTTTGACTATCTTACGGGTTTATCATTTTTTATAATGATAGGAATGCCGGAGAGATTCTTAAATGTTATGAATGAATCTTTTTTAAAAGAGTTTGAAAGATTTTAAAAAACAAGAGTTCCTATTTTTTCTCCGAAAATTACTTTTTTAAGGTTATTTTTTTCCTTTATTGAAAACACTATGATAGGGATTTTGTTATCCATACATAGGGAAATAGCCGTTGCATCCATAACCTTAAGCTGTTTTTTTAAAACTTCAAAATATTCTATCTTTTCAAATTTGATAGCATCCTCATGTATCTCCGGATCAAGGTTATAAACTCCGTCGACTTTGGTAGCTTTCAGAATAACCTCTGCATCTATTTCAATTGCTCTCAGAGCTGCTGCAGTATCCGTGGTGAAAAAGGGATTTCCTGTTCCTGCCGAAAAAATAACCACTCTACCCATTTCAAGATGCCTTATAGCTCTTCTCCTTATAAAAGGTTCGGCTACCTGGCGAATTTCAAGAGCTGACATTAATCTCGTAATTAAGCCTTTTGATTCAAGAACATCCTGGAGAGCAAGGCCATTCATCACAGTTGCAAGCATTCCCATGTAATCAGCGGTTGCCGGTTTTATATTCATACCTTTGGCATTTACACCTCTGAAAATATTTCCACCACCTACGACAATAGCAATCTCAACCCCGATATCAACCAATTCCTTGATTTCGTCGCCCAATCTATCGATGGTTTTGGTATCTATTCCGTATTCTTTTGCACCTAAAAGGATTTCTCCACTTAACTTTATCAGAACTCTTTTATATCGTGGAGAATTCTTATCCATTACTCACCGAGCTGATATCTTGTAAATCTCTTTACCCTTATATTCTCTCCCAATTCATGAATGAATTGTGCGATAAATTCTTTTATTTTTATTTTAGGATCTTTTGCATAGGGTTGTTCCATAAGGCATTTTTCTTCATAAAAGCTTTTTATTTTTCCTTCAAGAATTTTGTCAATTATATTTTCAGGTTTCCCCTGAGTTTTTAGTTGTTCTCTGTAAATCTCTTTTTCCTTTTCAATTACTTCTTCGGGAACATCCTCAATGGACACATATTCAGGAGCGGTTGCGGCAATGTGCATTCCTAATTCATCTATCAATTCAAGAAATCTTTCATTTTTTGCGACAAAATCAGTCTCACAGGAAAGCTCAAGTAAAACACCCACTGAGCCGTTAAAGTGAATGTATGAACCAATTCTTCCCTGTTTTGTTTCTCTTCCCGCTTTTTTTGAAGCTTTCGCCATCCCTCTTTTTCTTAAAAGTTCTATGGCTTTTTCTATATCTCCATTTGTTTCTTCCAGAGCACTTTTACATTCCATAATACCAATACCGGTTTTTTCTCTTAATTCTTTAACTTTTGCCATTGAAACTGCCATCTTATTCCTCCTTTCCTATTTTTTCTTCTATTTCTTCCTCGTTAGATTCTTCTCCTGAAACAGGTTCTTCTTCTCTGTCAACAGGAATTGTTTCTTTCTCTTCTCTCTTTTTCCTTCCTTCTAAAATTGCATCCGCAAATTTGGAGGCAAAGAGTTTTATTGATCTTATAGCATCGTCATTTCCCGGGATGGGGTAATCTATGATTTCAGGATTACCGTTTGTATCAACAACTCCAACTATCGGAATATTTTTCTTAATTGCTTCCAGAACAGCAATTTTTTCTCTTTCAGTATCAATCACAATTAGAAAACCGGGAAGATCTTCCATATCTTTAACTCCGTTTAAATTTTTGTAAAGTTTTCTATAAACTTTCTCGAGTTTGCTCTGTTCCTTTTTATTGAGTTTTTCCCATTCTCCTTCAGTTTTCATCCTCTCGTATTCTTTGAGTTTTTCAATACTTTTTTTAATTGTATGAAAGTTAGTTAGAAGACCACCCAGCCATCTTACATTAACATAGAAAGCCCCTGCTCTTTTAGCTTCCTCCTCAATAATATCCTGAGCCTGCTTTTTTGTGCTAACTATTATGGGTTCTTTGCCGTTTGCGACTTGCTCTTCTATATAGAGAAGAGCTTTCTCCAGCATTTCCTGCGTTTTTGCAAGATCTATTATATATATTCCATTTCTTTTCCCGTAAATATAAGGCTTCATTTTAGGATTCCATCTATTTGTTTGATGCCCGAAATGAACACCTGCTTCCAATAGCTCTTTCATTGAAACTTCTACCACTTTGTCCTCCTTTTTATCTCTTGTGATATTGAGGTGCTTTTCTTGCTTTGTGAAGTCCGTATTTTCTTCTCTCTTTTTCTCTTGCATCTCTTGTTAAAAGCCCCTCTTGCTTTAATTTTGTTCTAAGCTCCGGATTAAATTTAAGCAGAGCTCTTGCAATACCCAATTTAATGGCATCTGCTTGAGCTGACACTCCGCCACCTTTTATTGTTATGTATAGATTAAACTTATCCATTGTCTCTGTTACAAAAAATGGTTTTCTTATTTGAGTTTTCATCATCTCGAGAGAGAAATAGTTTTCAAAATCTCTTTTTCTATTGTTTACAATAAGCTCAACTTTTCCCTCTCCCGGTCTTAAGAAAACTCTTGCTATAGCTGTCTTTCTTTTCCCTGTTCCATAGTATTGAATCACTTTCTATTTCCTCCTTATATGTTTAAAATTTCAGGCTTCTGTGCTTTATGAGGATGATCTTCACCGGTATAAACTTTAAGTTTTCTTAAAAGTTTTCTCCCCATAGCATTCTTTGGCAGCATTCCCTTAACAGCATGTCTGAGTATTTCCTCTGGTTTTTTCTCTCTCATTTCACCAAGTGTTACTTCTTTTATTCCACCCGGATAACCTGAATGACTGTAATATTTTTTATCACTCTCTTTTTTCCCTGTGACGACTATTTTTTCCGCATTGATAACAACCACAAAATCACCCGTATCAAGAAAATTAACAAAATCGGGTTTATGTTTACCTTTGAGTATTGTGGCTATTCTTGTGGCAAGTCTTCCCAGTGTTTGTCCTTTTGCATCCACTAACCACCAATTTCTTTTAATATCTTTCTTTTTAGGTATAAATGTTTTCATCTTATTATTCTCCCGAAAAATTGAGTATATAGGATACTCAAAAATGCACTAAATGTCAATAGTTTACAAGTTTTTTCTCAAAGAACATTTTTCTCAACATTTAATAAATAAGCATTAACTCTTATATTTTCCATTTTATCATAAAACAAGAAAAACGCATAAACTTGATTTTTTATAACTCTTCTGTAAAATATGCAGAGGAAAGGAGATGATGAAGGAATATCCCGTTTATTTAAAAACTTTTGAGAGTGGAGATTTAAGGAGGAGAATTAACTTTTTGGAAGAGAAGATAGAATTCTGTGAGCTTTGCCCGTGGAAGTGCAAAGCGGATAGAAAGTCAGATGATAAAAGGAGTGTTTGCGGTGGGGGGTATTATCCAAAGGTTTCAAGCTATAATCTTCATTTTGGGGAAGAGCCTCCTATTTCCGGATATAGGGGCTCAGGCACTATTTTTTTAACGGGATGTCAGCTCAGATGTGTTTATTGCCAGAATTATCCTATTTCTCAGTTAAGATATGGAAATGAATATAGTTTTGAGGAGTTTGCCGATATGATGATAGAACTTCAACATAATGGAGCTCACAATATCAATTTTGTCACTCCGACTCCATGGATTTTTCAGATAATAAAATCTCTTGAGATTGCCATAAAAAAAGGACTTAAAATCCCAATAGTCTGGAATACGAGCGGTTATGAAGAGCTTGAAGCTCTGAAGTTTTTAGATGGAATAGTTGATATATATCTGACTGACATAAAATATTCAGATGATAGATACGCTTTAAAATATTCAAAAGCAAAATCATATTTTTCAATCGTTAAAAGAGCTGTTATTGAAATGTATTCACAGGTTGGTGATTTAGTTATGGAGGAGGGAATTGGAAAAAAGGGATTAATCATTAGACATCTTGTTTTACCTGAGAATATCTCAGGATTTGAAAAAATATTAAAATTTTTAAAGGAGGATATTTCGTCCAATGTTTATATATCCTTGATGAGCCAGTACTTTCCTGCATACAGAGCCGATGAATTTCCCGAACTTTCAAGGAAAATTACCAGGGGAGAGTATGATAAAGCTCTTTATCTTCTTGAAAAATACGGGTTTAAAAATGGCTGGATTCAGCCTGAATGTTAAGCGAGGAAGGAAAAATAATTGACATAATCTTTCATATGCTTTATATTAGAAAATGAGAAGATATTTAATCTTTTTCTTAGTCTTTTTGTTAATGGGGGGGTTATTATTCTCTTTTGACGAACTTTTTGAGCCATCTCCGTTTGGTATAGGAACAGGATACACACTTTCAATATTTCAGCTTTCCCCCACAATAGGCATATACATGCCGGGAGGGAGTTTTCCGCCATCCGCAGCTTTTTCAAAGGTGAGCTATACGGAAGAAAACGGAAATTTTAAAAATTATCTCTATAATAAAAATAGCATAATTTCTGATAACAATTATTTTAAGGGAGTAAGTGCGTATTCAATAGTTGCAGCATATGGTAATTTTTCAATTTTTAGAATCTCGCTTGATAATCTTTTTTCAAGATATGATTCTGAAAAAGATAGTTTTTTTCTGAGTGGTTTTAAGGGGCAGATCTATGGGGCTACTTATTATAAAAAAAGCGGAAACTTTCAATACGGACTGAGCTTCAAAAGATACAGCGGAAAGTTTTATTCAGGCTACACTGATATTACTGAATATTACAGGAGTTTTGGGGATCAGTATAATTATATGAAAGAAAAAATGGAAAGTTTCGAACCTTTAAAAGATGAAGGCGGCTCGGACAATGTATCTTTTTACACTCTTGAATCATCGATATCTTTTGCTGTTTACAGATTCCTCTATCTTTCTTTGAAAATTTCTCCCATAAATAAAGTAAAAATTTCAGCTATGGATAAAACGATCTCCCCTACCTACAAAGGCGGGATTACTTTTATTGCTTCAAGAGCAACCTCTTTTAATTTTTCAATACTATTAAAAAGTGAAAATGATTTTTATAGTGATACATTAAAACAGCCTGTGAGCCTATCCATGATTCACTTTTTCTCAAATATCTCTTTTATAACACTTTCATGGAAAAGTGATGTTAAAAGTGAACATCTATTTGCTGCGGGATATCAATCCGTTCTTTCCGGGGGAATTGGTTATGTTTTCGGAAACACAGTTTACACATTTGTCTCCGCCTCTTTATCATCCTGGAATAAACTTTCATCCTTTAATTTTTCAATTGCATATATATCGCATAATTTCAAGTAATCTACTTCAGGAAAATAAGTTCTCCTACAAATTTATTGTTGTCAAATTTTTCTAATTTGAAGTTTGCTATATTTTCAGGATAAAAAACAATGGGGATAAGATCCTGCGGTTTTATAACTCCTCCTATGGCATTTTTCCTGACAGGAAGAAGTTTTGGAAGATTCTTTCTTTCGTAAATTTGGGCATAGGTGAAAACCAATTTTGTTTTATCTTTTTGCGGGATCACAATTTTTTGAGTTTTTAAATTTTTATCTATTTTCTTTAAAATTTCTCTTTTTTCTTCAATTATAAAATTTCTTGAAAATTCCCCCAATATTCTGTAATCCTGAATTTCTCTCCGGATTTTGGGATAATTGTAAACTAAAGAAAATAGGACGAAAAATGATATTAAATAGTTTATGATTTTATATCTTTTTGAAAAAGTGTTAAAAATCCTGAAATAGATTGTTATAAATCCAATTGAGGGGAAAAGAATATATCTTGAAGAGAGTTTCGGAAGAAATGCAAAAAATATTGTATAAACAATCCAGAAAGAAAAAATGGAAATTGAAAATTTATCCTTTATTCCTATTTTAACCATATAGATAATTATCATAACAATGATGCTAAAAAGAACAAGAAATCCGTATATCGGGTTAACAGAGTAGGGGGAGATATTCATAGATCTTAAAAGAATAAAATAAAATTTTACAAGAAATAACTTTGCACTGATGAATGAAGTATACTGCTCTGTTTGAGAGATTTGAAGAACAAATCTGAATAAAAGAAGGATTATACCCGTACCCACACAGTATTTTTTCCCTTTTTTATTGGAAACAATGAAAAGGGGAATTAAACTTAAAACAATAACCTCTTTGGTGAAAAAAGCCAGACTGAAAAAAATCGCAAATAGTAAATACCTGTTTTTAAACAGAAAATTTACGGAGATTATAAAGAGTAGAAAAGAGAGAAAATAAACTGAAGCTGATAGGTTTAAAATGGATTCGGAGGAAAAAACATTGATAAAAATTAGAACAGTTAGTGAAAATGAGAGAA
Organism: Candidatus Aminicenantota bacterium; assembly: GCA_027031485.1. Lineage (GTDB taxonomy): Bacteria > Acidobacteriota > Aminicenantia > JAMOAD01 > JAMOAD01 > JALXDT01. Next base: position 42,052 of record JALVQI010000211.1, read on the forward strand.
AAGGGGAAAAATCAAACTTTTTTTCAAGGGTATAAAACAGAGAAATTGCGGTTATAATATATACAAAAAACAAAGTAAGTCTTATTGCAAGCGGGGAAAGCCCGAATAATTTTATAATAAATGTCAGGAAGATCAAAAAAACCGGATTAAAATCTCTGCCGTAAAGTTTAAAAACTTCAAAAGTATTGGCTTGAGAAAGTATTGCCCTTGAAAGCCACTCAAAATCATCTGAAAAAAAATAGTTGTTTAAAGCATTATAATAAAACAGAAAAATTATAACGGCTATTAGTAAAATATAAATTTTTCTTTTATGTGCTTTTATCCTTTCTATTATCACCTATTTTTTATTCTTTAAAAGTATTTTATCATAAAGAATTACCCCTGCTATTGAAAGAATACCCATAAATGCAACAATTGTCCACATAATCGGAGCCTGTATGGGTTTTCCCGCATTGTGAGGATCTAAAATAAAGTGTTGGAAGAAAATTCCTCCGATTGGAGCACCGACTATTGTTCCGATTGCCATAGGAAGATTGGCATATCCTAAGTATAATCCCTCCTGTCCTTTAGGAGCTATCGCTCCGATGTATTCATAAATTCTCGGTGAGGCAAACATCTCCCCCAGAGCCATGGAGGCAATTGAAATTAACATGAAGATTCCACCGATTGGGATCATAAGCCCGGCAATGCTCTTTTTAAGGGCAGGATCAAGGTGGAATATGAAAGGAACAGTGTTCAATAACATTCCTATAACTGTTATACCGATGCCAACCATTATTGATTTTAAGGGTGTCCATTTTCTGGATATCTTTGTTATTAGGAGCTGAAGAAAGACTATCATCACGGGATTTATCAGGGTGTAAAGCTCAACGGGAGCATTCTTATCTATGAATCTTAGAAAGAGTGGGATAAGGTTGTAAATCTGAACATATATAAACCAGAAAAAGCCTATGACTATTAAGAAGAATACGAATTTTAAATTTTTTAATACAATGAACATTCCTATGATGGCATCTTTTAATGTCTTTGGTTTCTGTAAATCCTTTTCAGAAATACTTTCTGTCTCCTGATACTTTGGTTCTCTGTACAAAAAGATTACGACAAGCAGGCCTATGAAAGCAAAAGAGGTTGCAACATATGAAAAAATCGCGGGAATTCCCATTTTAATTCTGACAAAGTAAGACACTGTTCTTCCAAACATTGAGCCAATGTTAATGGTCATATAAAATATTCCGAATCCGAGTGTGGCAAGAGCACCTGATGTTTTTTGAACTGAGCCTGAAATACACGGTTTTACGAATGAGCCTCCGATTCCTATGAAAACTATGCCAATTACAATGGGTATGGTGTAATCAATATGTTGAGAATGTCCTACAACAGCAGGCCAGAATTTTTGAACCGTTCCCATGATAAAGTATCCTGCGGTAATCAATATAAAAGCAAATGTCAGAGACTTTTTAAATCCGTACTTATCAGCAAGAGTTCCACTAAGTATTGGTAAAAAGTATATTATCCCCCAGAGAATTGTCCCGTTTAAAAAGGTTGAAAAGGTTGGGCTCATCCCCAGAGTTTCGTGAAGATATATAACTACAAAAGATGCGACAGCATAGTATGCCGCTCTTTCAAAAAGTTCAATTGTATTGGCAGACCAGAATGTGAGTGGAAATCCCCATAATTTTTTTTCTTTACTCTGCATTTTACCTCCTCTCTTTGATAATTAAAAGCCAATGGGGGGACTCGAACCCCCGACCTACTGATTACGAATCAGTTGCTCTACCGACTGAGCTACATTGGCAATGGAAATATTATATCAATTTTTAAATTTTTATAAAAATACTTGCATCCTTTTATTCTGTCATTAATATGGAAGGTAAAAATGAGCGCGCTACATCTGGTGATGAGCGGTTTTGTGCCCTTAATAGGAGGACTTCTAATAATTCCTGATATCTACGGGGAGGTGAAGCTTGCCATGCTATTTGCACAATTGGGAACGATTTATCCGGGGTTTGTCCTTTATGTTAACTTTCAAAATATATTGAAAAAGATTGGAGTTCAAGAATAATTCCTCCGTGGCTTATTTCAACAACCGCTTTCCTTCAATATTTCGGATTTATATTTATCATGGAATCTGTTCCGGAGGATTGGGTAAATGCAGTGCATGCAGGAAGATTCTGGATGTTTTTAAGAAGCTTAAGATCAAATTTAAACCCCTCTCTTTCAATGTGGATATTTTATACACAATTTCCGGTCCTTCTGATTGTTTTTATAAGACTTCTTTTTGCCGGACTTTCGGGAAAAACTGGAAATCAAAAAGAAAAATTTGAAGTAAAGGGATAGTCTTTCTCTGATTAATCAAATCAATGTCAAGAGATAAGAATATCTATACAATAATTTATTTTTTTATGATATTCTTATTATGAGGTTTTAATGAAAAGAAGTAAGTTTTTTTATTTAAAGTGGGGTCTTTATCTGTCTTTTGCTACGGGCATTATCGCATATGCAATCATTGTTTTTATACTCAAGAATCCAGGAATGATATGGGAACTTGAATTTTCGGTATCTCTGGCCGGACTTATAGGTATAGGGACAAATACAATTGCAATAGAGATGCTCTTTCATCCTGTTGAAAAAACAATCTTCGGTAGACAGGGGATTTTGCCGGCTAACAGGGAGAAAATAGCCGAAAGTCTTGCTAATACCGTAAGAGAGAGGATAATCAATGAGGAGACAATATCAGAATACCTTAATAATGAAGATAAGTTAAAGCGGCTTTCCGGGAAAATAGTCGGAGTTTTAAAAGATTGGTTGAAAAATTCCGAAAATCAGGAGAAGATAAGGGGATTTTTAGAATCTCTTATAAAAAGCGAAGGAAAAGAGAAGCTTTTTAAAGAAATAGAGAGGTTTTCAGAAGATTTACTTGTTAAATACCTTTCCTCTGAAAATTTGAGATTTTCCGTAATTTTCAAAAAAATAAGAATATTTTTCAAACAGAAGAGAGAGGAAAAAGATCCTCTTTTTGATAAATCTATAAGTTTATTAAAAGAGATTATAAATGAGCTTATTTCGGAAAACTCTGATAAGATAGCCAATTTAATCAATGAGATTATTGATAATTTTGTAGAATCAAGAAAGGGAATTACCGGTATCATAATGGGGCTGGGAAGATTTTTTTTAGTATCAGAAGAGAGTGTTAAAAAATTTGTAAAAGATAGCCTGAATGACAAGAAGAAGGTTGGGAAGTTAGGTGATCTTATGGAAGAAATACTCCCGGATCTTGATAGAATTCTTAACAAAGAAAAAAACAAAAAAAGACTTTCGGAGATTTTTGAGCTCTCAAAGGTAAGACTATTTGTATATCTAAAAGACAAAGAGCTTAAAAAACTTATTGAAATAGCGGAGAGAAAATTTGACGGAATAATCAATGAGAGTAAGGAGTTTGAAAAATTTTTCGGAAAGCTTGATTCTTTCATTATCTCCTCTCTTGAGAAAATAGCGGATTATCTTAAAGGATATTCTGACAAAGGAAAAATAAAAGAACTTCTTGTAAAATCAGATATAGGAGGAACAGTTTATCGTATAGTTAAAACAAACATTCTAAAACAGGATATGGAAGAATTTGAAAGAATGATGAAAAAAATTATGGGTGAGAATTTAGCATATATTGAGGTTATAGGTGGATTTTTGGGAGCTTTTATAGGATTGGGACTGTTCTGGAAACCTGTTCTGTTAATAGCTCCTTTGATTTTAGGTGTTTTTTTGATTATTGAAAAATTTCTTACCAGAATAAATAAAAAAAGGGCTGGTATTTAATACCAGCCCTTCTCATATTTAAATTTGTCTTCGGCTAATTAAATTCCGGCTCCGATTTCTTCTGCGATTTCGGGAAGCCCTAAAATTGTTAGCTTGGTTTTTGTAGGTACTCCCTCTTTTGACCAGCCTCTTGCCATATAGTAATCATCAAGCATCTTCTGAAGTTCTTCCTCTTTGATATAAGAACCTTTGGACGGGCCTTTCGGAATAGGCTCGTGGGTAACTCTGTAAGGTAAAGTATCATCCTTTCTGCCGAAGCCTGCTTTTACATTGTAGGCTTTTTGAATATTGTAAATTCTCTCTCCCACTGTCATCATATAATTTTCATCTACCCAATCCCACCCGGTTATTGCTTTAAGATAGGGTATAAATCTTTCAAGGAAGAACATATGTCTTGAGAATTTACAAACTCCGACTATATCGTACAAAGTCATAAGATTTTCAAGAGAAGCAACTTCGAATCCTTTCCAGTCAGCTGAAAGTCTGTCAACATTTTCATACTTCCACCAGCTTCCCACCAATTCAAGTCCGTAAACTCCCGCTGTAAGATGGCAGGCACCTCTTACGGATACTGCAAATGCCAGCCCCAATCCTTTTATGCCTCTTACATCGTATGCCGGGAGCTCAAGCCCTTTTACATGGATGGCAAATTTATCCGAATCTTTTCCTAATTTTTCGGAAGCATATTTTGTTCCATTTATAAGGAGTTCTCCCACCTTTCCTTCCTTTCTACCCATTTTTTCAAGCACAGCTATTGCAGTTTTTCCATCTCCGAACTTTAACTCTATTCCGTCAAGGTCTTCCTTAGTCAAAAGTCCTCTTTCAAAAGCCTCCATTGCCCATCCTATTGTTACCCCGGCTGAAATACCGTCAAAGCCCATTCTATCAGCAATTTCATTAAGCTTAATCAAAACCTCTGCATCATCTATCTCAAGGGCTCCTCCCAGGGAGTAAATAATTTCATATTCAACTCCGTCAATTTTTGTCCCCGCATATTCTCCCTCTTTGATTTCAAGGATTCTTCCGCATGGTTTTGTGCAGTTGGGGCAGGGGTTGTGTTTAACCATGTACTTTGGAGACCAGTAGTATGGATCTATTTGAGAAAGCTCTCCCTCTTTTAAATTATCATAAACACTCTGAAAGTATCCCCATTGAAAGTTTCTTGTGGGGAATGTTCCTCTTTCAGTATTCATCCAGCTGTAAAATTCTCCGGAACCATAATCCATATCTGCCTTTGTTGCGGGATGTTCTCTTATTATTCTGTTGTATTCTGAAATAAGTTTTCTTGCTGCCTCTTTATCCTTTAATTCTACCTTTCCGGTACCTTCGCACACTATGGCTTTTAATTTCTTTGATCCTAAAACCGCTCCCGAGCCTCCTCTTGCGGCCTGTCTCATATCAAAATCAATCATTCCCATATAGCTGAGATTTTCTCCCGCAGGTCCTATTACAGCTGTGGAAGCCTTTTTACCGTGCCTCTCTTTTAAAATATCCCTTGTCTCATAGGTATCTTTGCCCCAGAGGTCTGAAGCATCCTTAATCTCAACAACATCATCTTTTATATATATATAGACAGGTTTGTCGCTTTTACCCTCTATGATAAAAATATCGTAACCGGCTTTCCTCATCTGAACGCCCATTTCGGCTCCCACATTGTTTCTACCGAATGTTCCCGTTAAAGGAGATTTAAATGAAAGTGCTGTTTTGGAAGCTGTGGGGAAACCTGTTCCCACAAAAGTGCCTGCCGCAATAATCACTTTGTTTGCTTCACTGAAAGGGTCAACATCTGCCGGAACTTCATTGTATAAAATTCTGGTTGTAAATCCCAATCCTCCGAGATACTTTCTTGCAAACTCTTCGCTTATTTCCTCTTTGGATATCTTACCGTTTGATAAATTGATTCTTAAAATTTTTCCACCGTATCCATACATTATTTCCTCCTTAATATATGATTGATTTATAACTAAATATTTTATAAGTACTGCCCTACAAAGTCAAGAATTTTTTATTAGTTGAAGTTTTTATTAGTACCATGATTTTTTATATATTAATAACAGAATATATTATAAGTGATAGTCCAAAGTAAATAACCTAATAAGCCAAGAATAATTCGGCAACAAAAAAATTAAAAATAAGCAATTTTTTTAAAATAAATTTTATGTCTTGACAAAAATAATAAATAGACATATATTTTAATATGTTAAAATTAAATAATTATTTAAATATATAATAATAATTTAAAAATATATAATAATAATAATTTAATATTAATAAAATTAAATAAGGAGGTGCCACTATGTGGGCAAATTGGTTTAATTTTATCTTAGGTATTTGGCTTGCTATCGCAGCTTTTATTCCCTCCATCACAACATCAAAAACAGCAAGTCTCTGGAATGATCTCATCGTAGGAGCTCTGGTCGCAATCTTTGCTTATCTTGCAACCTCAAAGAACAAAGGTATTTGCTGGATCAATGTGATTGCCGGAGTTTGGTTGATTATTGCTGCATTTATTCCTTCCATTGTAGGAACCAAAAGCGGTAATCTCTGGAATGATGTTATAACAGGAATAGTCATTCTTATCATAGCTCTTATTGCAGCTTTACAAAAAGGTGAAACTGCGGTAAAATCTTAATGTTTTAGCTATCAAAGGAGGGGGTTGACCCCTCCTTTGATTTAATTTTAATTAGGAAATAAAATATGAAAAAAAGAATTCAATCTTTTGTTAGGGTTTTTAAAGGGTTGGGAGATCCGGTGAGATTAAAGATTTTAAAAGCTATTGTTGATAAACCGGTTTGTGTTTCAAATATAGCTGAAAAAGTCGGAATAACTTCACCCCTTGCCTCTCACCATTTAAAAATCCTTGAAAGAGAAAATCTTGTAATCAGGGAAAAAGAGGGGGTTAAGGTTAAATACATAATCAACAAAGAGGGGTTTGATGAACTTGTCGTCAATTTTTATAAATATCTGGGAATTGAGATGGAGGTTGAAAATATCCCCAAATTTTTAAAAACCGTAAAAGGTATTGAGGATTTTTTAACAAGCAAAGCTACATTCAAATAAATAGAAAAGTCTTTAGTATCTTTTCAAACTATTAATTATCGAGAATTTTTCTTATTTTAGGTCCTACAGTATAAATAAGAAACATTATATAAAAAACCTGTAAAATTGGCTTAAACGAAAGGGCAAAAACAGTCATAGCACCGAACATTGTCGCGGCAACACTTAAAGAGATAGCCTGAGAGCTTGCCGTAGCTCCCAAAATAAGAATCATCCCCTGCTCATAATTGAGTTTTAATATTTTTGAAGCGATTATTGATAAAATTGTTTGAATAGCGTAGTAAACGATAAGTCCGACAAAAATCATAACAAATACAATTGGTTTGGATATTACGATTCTTGAAACTTTTGCAACAGAGAAAAATACGATTAACAAGATACCTGTGGCTGAGATTCCCGGGAATATCTTTTTGATATTTAAAAAATAGTCCATTCCTTTTTTCTTGATAATCATATGTCTCGTAAGCAGTCCTAAAATAAGAGGTACAATGATATAGGATAGAAGAATAATAAACAATGTTTTTATTTTGAAAGAAACAAAAATTCCTCCGCTTATTTTCAATATGATCGGTGATAGAATCGGAATAAGCAATAACCCGACAACAGCTATGACAAGAGCATCCTCAACACTTGCATCTGCAATTCCCGACCATCCTATAAGCATATTTGAACACGGAATCGCTCCGACCATGACCATTGCAAAAGCGATTTCAGGAAAACCTTTGAGAATTGTTCTTGATACGAAAAAAGCTGTTATTGAAGCTATAATATAAGCAAAAGTTAAGGTTGTTATTATAAGCTTAAAATTTCTGCTTGCTTTTTTAACCTTTTCTATTACCATCCCGGTAAGCATCGGATAAAGCATTATAAAGACCGCTGCAACCCCGAACGGTTTTATATTCAAATGCCTGAAGTCTATAAAATATCCGGCTGCCAGAGCAAAGATAAAATCAAAAAAAACATAAAGATACAATCTTTTCTTTAATTCCATGAGTATTTTCTTCATTGTCTCTCTCCTGAGAAAATAATAATAATTAGCAATTATAAATTAATATTAAAAAAAATTGAAATAATTTCAATAAATAATAACAAACTCTTTGTCCTATCGTATAAATTAATTTAAATACAATATATTTTGAGGTGTAATATGAGAAATTCTAAAAAATTAACTGTTTTACTGATTATTTTTCTTTTTATCTTTTCCGGAATTATTTTTGCCAGAAAAACAAAGACAAAGACTCCGGATTTTTCACTTTTCAAAGGACTTCACACAAGAAGCATAGGACCAGCCACAATGAGCGGCAGGGTATCCTTCATTGCCGGAGTAAATTCTAACCCCAATATTATCTATGTGGGTGCAGCTACCGGAGGGATATGGAAAAGCACTGACAAAGGAATCACCTGGAAACCTATTTTTGACAGAGAAAAAACATCTTCAATAGGGGCTATTGCAATTTTTCAGAAAAATCCCAACATAATCTGGGTTGGAACAGGAGAAGCCAATGTTAGAAACAGTGCAGGAGTGGGAAGAGGTGTCTACAAATCCATTGACGGAGGAAAAACCTGGAAATTCTTAGGACTTGAAAAAACCGAAAGAATCTCAAAAATCGTACTTGACCCCGAAAATCCGGATATAGCATATGTTGCAGCTTTAGGTAAACTATGGGGAGAAAATCCTGAAAGGGGAGTTTTTAAAACAACAAACGGAGGAAAAACATGGGAAAAGATTCTATTTGTTGATAATAAAACAGGAGCATCCGATATTGCGATGGCACCTGATAATCCGAATAAACTCATAGCTGCAATGTGGCAGTTCAGAAGGTGGCCCTGGTTTTTTAAATCAGGTGGTCCCGGTAGCGGGCTCTATATCTCAACCGATGCGGGACAAACCTGGAAAAAACTGACAACAAAAGACGGATTACCGGAAGGAGATTTAGGTAGAATAGGAGTGGCCTTCGCCAAGACAGATCCAAATATTGTCTATGCTCTCATTGAAACAAAAAGAAGCGGGCTTTATAAATCAACAGACGGAGGTTATAACTGGAAACTAATAAATAATAAACCGGGGATAGATGACAGGCCATTTTATTATTCAAGAGTTTTTGTTAATCCTGTAAATGAAAATATAGTTTACACCCCTCAATCCCAATTAAAATCAAGTGAGGATGGCGGAAAAACATTTAAACCACTTGCAAATTTCATGCAGGCACACTCAGACTTCCATGCTCTATGGATTAGCCCTGACGGTAAAACCCTTATAACCGGTAATGACGGAGGAGTTGCCATAAGCAATGATAAAGGTAAGCACTGGAGATTTGTTGAGAATCTTCCTTTGGGACAATTTTATCATATTAGTTATGACCTTGATATTCCCTATCATGTATACGGAGGATTACAGGATAATGGCTCATGGAGAGGACCTGCTTATGTTTTAAATAATAGAGGAATTTTTAACTGTGATTGGAGAATGGTCGGATTCGGCGATGGATTTGATACTGAACCTGACCCTGAGGATAGCAGCTGCGGTTATGCAATGAGCCAGGGAGGTGAAATTTTTTATTATAATACCAGAACAGCAGAGCACAGAACAATTGTCCCCTTTGAAAAAGAAACAAAGGATAGATACAATTGGAACTCAGGTTTTGCCATTGACCCTTTAAATCCAAAAATCATATATTTTGGCAGTCAATTCTTACATAGAAGTAAAGATAAAGGAAGAACATGGGAGGTAATAAGCCCTGATTTAACAACCAATGATCCTGCAAAACTCAAACAGAAAGAGAGCGGAGGTCTGACAAGGGATGTCACGGAAGCGGAAAACTATGAAACAATAATAACAATATCCCCAAGCCCGGTCAAAGAGGGAGTTATCTGGGTTGGAACAGATGATGGGAATCTTCAACTTACGACAGACAGAGGAAAAACCTGGACTAACACTGTAAAGTATTTAGTCAAAAAGAAAATGGTGCCAAAGGGAACCTGGATTCCCCATGTGGAAGCATCACACTTTGATCCTGCAACAGCCTATGTTGTATTTGACGGTCATAGAATGTCAGATTGGGATACTTATGTTTTTGTAACCCATAATTATGGGAAAACATGGAAAAGCCTTGCCACGAAAGAGATTGATGGTTTTGCCCATGTTATAAGGGAAGACCCAGTCAATAAAAACCTTCTGTTTTTAGGAACAGAATTCGGATTATACTTTAGTTATAATGGTGAAAAGAACTGGATTAAGTGGAAAGATTTGCCTACAGTTCCGGTAAGGGATCTGGGAATACACCCAAGAGAAAATGATTTGATTATTGGCACCCACGGAAGAGCAATATATATAGCAGATGATATTTCTCCATTGAGAGAAATAAATGATACTGTTTTAAACAGTGATTTTCATCTGTTCAAGATAAATGATGCCTATGAATTCATAAGAGGCTGGATGCCATCTACGGTAAGCCCGGGGAACGGAACCTTTATGGGAGAAAACAAAAGAACAGGAGCTTACATAACCTACTATGTAAATCCGGAATATGCGAAACCTGAAACGAAAAAATCCAAATCAAAAGACAAAATAACAAAGAAGAAAGAAAATAAATTAAAGATTGAAATCTTTGATAGCAACAATAAATTAATAAGAACTCTCTCCGGGACATTGAATAAAGGAATAAACAGAGTTATCTGGAATTTGACAGGAAAACCGATAAAAACCCCCTTTTCAAGAGGAAGAAGGAGAAGAGGAGGAATAGGTTTGCCGGTTCTTCCCGGTAAGTACATAGCTAAGATTAAGTTCAATGGGAATGAGTATAAGCAGGAATTTACGGTTAAATTTGATCCGAGAAAGAAAATTAATTTGAACATTTTAAAAGAGAATATGAAAAGATCTCTGGAAATCGTTAATTGGATAAAATCAATAACAGATGCCTATAACCAGATGCTTGAAACCAAAAAGGTAATCAAAACGGTAAAAGAATTCTCAAAAAATATTAAGAAAGATAAAGCAAAAGAAATCCTGAAAAAAGCCGAAGAGCTCAATAAAAAACTTGATACAATGGTCTATAAGATAATACCCAAAAAAGGAAGACAGGGAATCTTTGATGATTCTGACAAACTTTTGTACAGAATGTCAGGATTTCTCAGCTTTAACCTCTATGAACCCCTTGGACAGGCTTTTGAAGCAAAATACAAGAGAGTAAAACCGGAAATAGAAAACTTTATTAAAGAATACAATGCTCTTTATGAAAAGGAGGTAAGGGAATTTGAAAAACTTGTAAAGAGCTCTGGATTTTCACTCTTTAAACCTTACAAAAAGATAAACATCAATAAATAATTTTCAGGATCTCTTTACAGATAATCAGGGGGCGAATTTTGAGATTCGTCCCCTATTTTTTATAAATAGTTATAAAAATCAATGATTTTTTAAAAACATTAGCTTAAGAATAAAATATGTTATTAGAGTAAACCCTCCTTTTTATACCAGTTTATAGTCAACCTTATCCCTTCTCCAAAATCTGTTTCAGGTGTAAAGTTTAAAACATTTTTTGCTTTTTCTATTGAAAGAGGTTTACTTCTCTCAAAAAATGCAAGGCTTGATGAAGTTAAGGGGAAATTAATTCCCGTAATTGAGGATAGAAGATCAAGAATTTTTGCAATTAACTTCAGAGGTAAAATAGGAATTTTAAAGGGAAGGATTCTTTTTTTCAGTTGAGTTGCAATAACTCTAACCATATCCTCTGTTCTTAGAGGCTCTTTTCCTGCTATATTAAATATTTCTCCTGAGCTCAGATTATTTTCTATTATTAAAACAATAGCTTTAACAAAATCTTCGACAAACAATGGAGTTTGAAAACCATCACCTTTTCCTGCAATAAAGAATTTCCCGGAATTTATTGCTCTGTATAGTTTTAATGTTCTTTTATCCCCAGGACCGTAGATCCAACCCGGCCTTACGATAATAACATTTATATGATTCTTAAACTTTAAAACATTCTCTTCTCCAGAAAATTTTGTTTTTTCATACTCATCTACAGGGGAAGGGGGAAAATTCTCATCAATTATCCTTTTACTTCCCTTTCCATAGACACCTGCTGAGCTTATGTAAATAAATTTCTCAACTCCCTTTTCAATAGCGGCTTTTATCAGGTTTTCGGGAAAAAGAGAGTTAACCTTATAAAAATAATCATAGTTTGCTTTTGTTGAGCCTAAAGCTGCGGCAAGATGGACAATAATATCAATACCATCCAAAAAATTTTTTAAATATTCAGGATCAAAGCTTTTAATCCGAATCTCTTTCACTCCCTCTATGCCCGAAAAATTTTTGTTTACAAGATTGATTACCTCATAGCTTTGCTTTACAAGAGCTCTTAATAAATATCTTCCCGCAAAACCTGAACCGCCGGTAGTTAATATTTTCATGGGAAATTATATACTATTCAAAATAACAATACAAAACAATATTGATATGAAATCAAATACTATGGTAATATAAAAACATGAAAGAGAAAATTCTTGAACTAAAAGGGATTAAGAAATCCTATCCGAGCGGTACTTTGCTTATGAAGAGAACAGAGGTTTTGAAAGAGATAAATATGAATGTGTTCAAAGGAGAAATCTACTCTCTTTTGGGACATAATGGAGCCGGTAAAACAACAACTTTTAAAATTATAACTGGCATATCAAAGCAGGATGAAGGGAATATTTTGTTTAAAGGTAAAAGATTTTCTCTTAAAGACAAAAAGCAAATTGGTTTTTTGCCCGAAAGGCCTTATTTTTACGAGTATTTAACAGGGAGAGAGTTTCTTGAATTTTCAGCGAATCTCTTCGGGATCAAAGCGGATAAAAAAAAGATAGACGCCCTTCTTGAACTTGTCGAGCTAAAAGAGGCTCAAAACCTTCAGCTTAAAAAATATTCAAAGGGAATGCTTCAAAGACTCGGAGTCGCTCAGAGTATAATAAATGATCCTGAATTAATCATATTAGATGAACCTCTAAGCGGACTTGATCCGATAGGGAGAAAAAAATTGAGGGATTTAATTGTAAGTCTGAAAGAGGAAGGCAGAACCATCATATATTCTTCACATATTTTACAGGATGCTGAAATAATAAGTGATAGAATAGGGATAATAGTTAAAGGGAAAACAATAATGGAAGGTTCATTGGAGGAGCTTGTTAGCGGAGAGGTCAGAGAGGTTGAGGTGGGAATATGCGGACTTAGAAGTTTACCTGAAGAGATTAACTACCTGAAGTCGGAGAAAAAGGCTAATGTTTTTTATGTTACTGTAAAAGATATTGATGGGGCTAACATTTTAATAAAAAAAGTAATGGATTCCGGTGGGAAGATAAAATTTTGCAATCCGATAAGAAAGAGTCTTGAGGAATTATTCTGGGAGATAAGAGATGAAAATATTGGCGATAGCTAAAAATACATACAAAGAGGCTGTAAGAAGCAAACTATTCTTACTCTTAACTCTCTTTTCAATAGCTTTTATCCTGTTTTCCAAGGTGGTTTCCCTCCTCGTTATTTCCAGCGGAGAAAAGATAATAATTGATCTGGGCTTTGCAATAATTGAAATCTTTGCGGTTCTTCTGTCAATTCTAATAAGTGTGAATCTCTTTTATAAAGAGAGAGATAAAAGAACAATTTTCAACATTCTTTCAAAACCGATCTCAAGGGAAGAATTCATTATAGGCAAATTTTTAGGATTATCATTTACCCTATTTGTTTCAATATTAATTTTAGGTATTGTTTTCATAGGATATTCCCTTATTGTTCTGGGAAAGTTGTCTCTCTATGTTTTTCCTCAGCTTTTTCTGTTTTTTATGGAAGGAGAAATCCTGATAAGCTTTTCCCTTCTGTTCACCTCTGTTTCAACTCCCATTTTAAGCTCAATTTTTTCCGCGGGGATATATATTGTAGGTAATTTTTCATCAAACTTTTTACTCTATTATGAAGCCAAGGTAAAGGGGTTGGCTAAATTATTGGTAAATATCGTTTACTATATACTTCCCAATTTTTCAATACTCAATTACAAAAATCAACTTGTATACACAAAAGGGATGGATTTAGGTAATTTTGTGAATGCGTCTGTTTATGGAATTGATTATGCTCTCTTAATATTGGTTTTAAGTATGATTGCCTTTAAAAACAGAGAAATTCTATGAAAATAAAAAAGAGCATTATTCTCTATTTTTTACTCATCATTTTATTCATCATAAGCTTTATCTTTAATTATAATTTTAAAAAGAAATTTTTTGAATCCAATGAGGCTCTATACATTTTCCCGAAAAAAACCCTGAAAATGATATCATTGGGCTTTAGCAACATAATAGCTGACTTTTACTATATCTGGATGATTCAGTTTTACAGCAGCACTGGTATAAGAGAAAGAATTGAGTATCTTCCTGAAATACTTGAAACAATTGGAGAATTGGATCCGAAATTTTCCGAGCCATTTACTATTGGAGGAATGATAGCCGCACTTCAGGCGGGAAGACTTGACCTTGCTCTTAAAGCAATTGAAATTGGCTTAAGATATGAGCCCTATGAATGGACTATTGCAATGGATGCGGGATACTATCTTAGAAAAAGAAAGATGTATAAGAAGGCTTTCTATTACTATGATATTGCTGCTCACAGAGAAAATTCGCCGGAATTTTTAAAAAGGGTGTGGGCTGATATAGCATGGAAATCCGGAGATCTGATCTTTTCTTATAATTTATGGAAGAATATACATGAAAAGGCAAAAACAAAGTATGAAAAGGAGGTCTCCTATCATCATCTCTATATGATTAAATTTGAGATGGATAAAAGAGTGCTTGAACCCATTATTAAAAAATTTCATAGTAGGTTCGGAAGATTTCCGCAGAGCCTTGAAGAATTATATGTGAAAGGATATATAAGATTTCTACCGAAAGATTATGACGGAGACCCCTATATATACAATCCCGAAACAGGGAAAATAAAATCAAGGAAAAGATTTTTATGGAAATAGTCTTATTTGAAAAAATAGCGGTAATTTTATTCGGGCTTGTTTTCGGAAGTTTTTTCAATGTTCTTATCTACAGACTTCCGAGAGAGATGAATATTGCAAAACCGAGATCTTTTTGTCCAGTATGTAAACACCCGATTCCGTGGCATCACAATATCCCTGTGATAAGTTACATAGCTCTTAGAGGAAGATGTCATTTTTGCGGTGCAAAGATCCCGATAAGATATCCCATTGTTGAAATATTGACAGGAATTCTCTTTTACCTGAATTTTATAAAATTCGGATTAAACGGAACTTTCTTTATTAATACTGTTTTTTCCTCTGTTTTTTTTATTCTCTTTTTCACTGACCTTGAAGAAAGAATTCTGCCTGATGAGCTTACAATAGGCGGTAGTATTTTTGCAATAGGAATATCATTTTTAAGAAATGATATTTACTGGGTTGAAGCATTGATCGGAGGATTAATCGGATTTTTGATTTTTATCGGAGCTTATTATCTTTTTTTAAAGACAAAGAAAAAGGAGGGTTTAGGTTGGGGGGATATAAAATATATAATTCTGATCGGAGCTTTTTTCGGACCCCTTAAAATGCTTCTGATTATAATACTCTCTTCTATTCTCGGAGTTTTATTATGGTTAATAATCGTATTTGTTTTTAAAAAAGAAAAAGACTATGAACTTCCCTTTGGCTCGTATCTTTCAATAGTCTCTCTGGTTTTCGTATTCTACGGAGAAAAAATAACAGCTGCCTATAATTCACTGTTCAGATGAGAGCAGAAAGAATAATTGCAATAGTATTAATAATCTTTTTAATATTTTCCTTCTCTCTTCTTGAGACAGAGATAATAAAAGTCAAAAAAGGCGAGGGGAAAATATCTCTTGAAAAGTTTGAAAAGAGAGTAAGGCTATTTTTTAATATCAGTATTTTCTTTTTGTTGATCTTTTTTATATTTCTGATTTTGCAGTTGAGAAAGAATATGAAAAGAGGGGAAAATGAGAGTATGTCCCCGATAATCAAGGTGTTTGAAAATATTCAGCTCAAAGAAAATGAACTTAAAGAAAAGAGTGAAACAGAAAGGAAAAAAGCTGAGGAAGCAAGGCTTCTATACTCAACTCTGTTTGAGCATTCAAATATAGGAATTATTCTTATTGACCAATACGGGAGAGTGGAGAACTATAATACTACGGCAAAAGAGCAGATATTCCGGGGTAAATCCATACCTGTTTTTTCAAGAGCGGAGGATGTATTACCGCGGGAAATAAACAGTATATTAATGTCGGGAAAGGGGAGGCTCTCCGAAACTAATGTAGGGATAAGGGACAAAATTTATAATATCTCAGTAATTCGCTCGCCAAACAATAAAACATTTCTTCTTGTAAAAGATATTACAGAGGTAAAAAAAATAGAGAGAATGCTTTCAATTAAAAAGGAAGAAGAGAAGTTGGGGAAAATGGCATCATATCTTGCCCATGAAATAAAGAACAGTCTTGGAATAATCATAGGATATATTAAGCTTGTAAAAAATAATCCTGAATGTAAGAAAACAGAAAAGGCTCTGAATGAAAGCCAAAAACTTTTAAAAATGATGGAAGACTATTTAAGCCTTTCAAAGAATCTTCACAAAAAAATTGAGTATTTAAACCTGAAAGAGATAATTGAAGAAAGTAACCTCATAATAAATTTGGAACTAATTTTTTCTCCCGGATTTGAAAACATAAGAATATACTTTGACAGGGAACTTTTGAAAACAATTTTTACCAATCTTTTGAAAAACTCAAAAGAAAGCACAGCTAAAAGTGTAGCTCTAAGTTTTGAGGAAAATTCGGATTATTATTATATCCTCTACAATGATGATGGAAGTGGAATAAAGAATGAATTTAAAGATAAGGTTTTTCTTCCGTTTTTCACCACAAAGGATAGTGGTTCGGGTATGGGGCTGTCCATAGTAAAAAAATTTCTGAATGATAGCGAGGGGGATATCGAATTACTCCCCTCGGAAGAGGGTGCGAATTTCAGATTAATATTTAAAAAATAACTAATTGTTAGAGTATTGCAATTGTCTCTTCTCTCCGGTAATTTATTCTTCAAAGACTAATCTTTTCCCCATGTATTCATAGATTATCACTTAAATAATCGTTGGCTCATACCCTTGACAAATTAATAATAAAAATTAATATATAGAATTCATCTATCGGAGGAAAGGATGAAAAGACTTTTTCTGATTTTTTTTATTATATTATTTTTGTTTCCTTTATATTCAAAGGGGCAGAAGGATTGGGAAAACCCGTCTGTTATTGGTATTAGCAAAGAAGAACCCCATTGCACTCTCATTCCTTATAAAAATCTTAATAAGGCAATTGTAGGTGTCAGAAAAAAATCTGTCTTTTATTTATCCCTGAACGGACAGTGGAAATTCAACTGGGTAAAAAAACCGGTTTTAAGGCCGGTGAATTTTTTTAAACTTAATTTTGACGATAAAAGCTGGAAGACAATTATAGTCCCGGCTAATTGGGAAACACAGGGGTTCGGAAGACCTATCTATCTGAATGTAAGATATCCGTTTAAAAAGGATCCCCCTCGTATTCAGCATGATTACAATCCGGTAGGCTCATACAGAAGATATTTTAGAATCCCTGAAAAATGGAGCCAGCGGGAGATTTTCATCCATTTTGATGGAGTACAATCAGCTTTCTATCTATGGATAAATGGCAAAAAGGTCGGATACAGTCAGGGAAGCAGAACCCCGGCAGAGTTCAATATTACCAGATATTTGAAAAGTGGCAAAAATCTGATTGCTGTTGAGGTTTACAGATGGTCTGACGGAAGTTATCTTGAGGATCAGGATATGTGGAGGCTCAGTGGAATTTTCAGAAATGTATATCTTATGGCTACCCCGAAGGTTCACATAAGGGATTTTGAAATAATAACAAAACCTGATTTGTCCTACAAGAATTGGAAGCTCAGTATAATAGCCAAGGTCAAAAATTACTCAAAATACCCATTTAAAAAGATTAAAGTGAAAGGTAATATTTATAATGACTCCGGGGAAAAACTTAGATTACATGATGGTTTTGAAAACACAACAATGTTTTTGGATTCAAGTGCCGAGAGCACTCTTTTGTTGAAAACCAATGTTATTAATCCGAAAAAGTGGTCAGCGGAAAAGCCCGAACTTTATACCTTAATATTAAAACTTTTTAATGAAAATAATGATCTGCTTGAAATTGAGAGTGCAAAGTTCGGTTTCAGAAAGGTTGAAATAAAAAACGGGAATCTTCTTTTAAACGGGAAACCCATTCTTATGAAAGGAGTTGACAGGCACGAACATAATCCGATTTTGGGACACTATTTGACGGAAAAACAGATGATTGAGGATATAAAAATAATGAAAAGATTTAACATTAATGCTGTGAGAACTTCGCACTATCCCAATGACCCTAAATGGCTTGAGCTCTGCGATGAGTATGGTATTTATGTTGTGGATGAAGCGAATATAGAATCCCACGGCATAGGGTATAATCCGGAAAAAACCCTTGCAAACAAACCTCAATGGAAAAAGGCTCACTTTGAAAGATACAGAAGAATGGTTGAAAGAGACAAAAACCATCCCTCTGTAATCATCTGGTCTATGGGAAATGAAGCCGGCGATGGAACAAACTTTGAGTATATAAGCTATTGGTCGCATTTAAGGGATCCATCAAGACCTGTTCAATATGAAAGAGCAGGTATAAGAGCTCACACGGATATTGTTGTTCCAATGTACAGTCGGATTGAAGATTTGATTAAATATGCAAAAAGGCGGAATGATCGTCCCCTCATAATGTGTGAATATGCCCATGCGATGGGTAATGCCGTGGGAAATTTAAAAGAATACTGGGATGTAATAAGAAAATACAGAGTTTTGCAGGGAGGCTTTATCTGGGATTTCATAGATCAGGGATTATTAAAAAAAGATAAAAATGGGAAAATATTTTATGCCTACGGAGGAGATTTCGGAGATAAACCGAATGATAATAATTTTTGTATCAATGGTTTGATCTTTCCCGATAGAAAACCTCAACCTGAAATCCGGGAGGTAAAAAAGGTGTATCAAAATGTCCACTTTAAACCGGTAAATTTATTAGACGGAGAACTTGAGGTTTACAATGAATTCTTTTTTACCAATTTGAAGGAATTTGATATTTTCTGGAATTTAATGGAAAATGGCAAAACAATTGAAAAAGGTAAAATTTCAAACCTCAGTCTTTCTCCCCGAAAAAGAAACACCGTAAAAATCAAATACAATAAAAGCCTAATAAAGCCTGATAATGAATATTTTTTAAATATTTCAGTGAAATTAAAAAATGATACAAAATGGGAGAAAAAGGGGTTTGAAATAGCCTTTGAGCAGCTAAAATTCCCTTTTGAAAAGAAAATTAAAACAAAGAAACAATATTCAGGAACAGCTTTTAATATTGTTGAAAATCAAAAGGAATTAAAAATAGTGTCAGATTCTTTTCTTTTAAGTTTTTCAAAAAAATCCGGGACAATAAGAAATTTAAATTATGGAAATTTGATTATAATAAACGGTAAAGATGAGGTATCGGGACCAACTCTTAATGTTTTCAGACCTCCGACAGACAATAATATGAACCTTGCAAAATCCTATATTAAAAAATTAATGGAAGAGAGAGGCTGGTCAAAAGAAGAGGTTATAACTCAGATGAAAAGTTGGGGATACAAAAATGATTATATTAATAAGCTTCTGAATAAGAGAACATGGTATAACACAAATTTAAACAGACTGAAAAGAAGGGTTAAATCGTTTGAGTATGAAAAAACAAAAGAAGGAAGCATTAGGGTTCATATTATCACGGAAAATATCGGCGATAAAAGAGCGGGATTTATAAGGGATGCGACATATTTTATTGGAAATACCGGAAGCATAAAAATCCGGAATATAATTAAACCCTACGGAGATTTGCCTGTTTTACCAAAAATAGGAATTAAAATGCTTGTATCGGGAAAGTTAGAAAATATCAAATGGTATGGAAGAGGACCTGAAGAAAATTATCCCGATAGAAAAACAGGCTATCCGATAGCTATATACAAAAAGAATGTATGGGATTTTTTTATTCCCTATTTAAGACCTCAGGAAACAGGAAACAGAGAAGATGTAAGATGGGTTTCCCTGACAAATGAAAATGGAGAAGGCATTTTAATAAAGGGAGAAAGACCTTTTTCATTTACAGCTTTAAAATATACCCCCAATCAAATAATTAAAGCGAAACATCCGAATGAACTTAAACCCATTAAAGATATCTTTCTTTCGTTAGATGCGAAAGTTTTGGGATTGGGAAACGGAAGCTGCGGTCCCGGTGTGCTTGAAAAATATATGATAAAACCTGAAGAAACAAAATTTGAGTTTGAGATAATAAAAAGTTTGAGATAATAAAAAATAAAGACAGAATATTTAATTAATAATCTTAAATTTATGATATAATTGGAAACAAATTTTTAGGAGGTTATTTTATGAAAAAGAAAATCGCAGTGTTTTTCTTAATGGCTGCTCTTTTAATCGGTTTTGGTTATTCAAAGATGTTTGAAAAGGGAGGTAAGTACCTTACCCCTCAAATAGGACTCAATTCCTACGCAATTCCTGTAGGAGTGAGTTTTGGTATGGGAGTTACGGATAATATTGAAGCAGGTGTTTCGGTACTTTATCTTTCATGGAGTGATGAGTTCTATAAATACGCTGTTGTTATGCCAAGCGTGGAAGCTTTTTATCATTTTAATGTAAATGTTAAAAATCTTGATCCTTTTGCAGGCTTAAATCTTGGTTATTACTATTTTACAGGAGATCTCGGAAGTTTCAGCAGTGGATTGTATCTTTCTCCATTTATCGGTTCAAGGTATTATTTTTCTCCTAAAACAGCAGCAATGTTGAAACTCTATTTTTCAGCAGGCTCACTTTCAGGAGCAGGCTTTGTTGCCGGTGTAACTTTAAATATTTAAATCGTTAGCAAAAAAATAAAAAAGGGGAGAGAAATCTCCCCTTTTTTTTACTTCTAAAAAAAGAGACGGTAGGGGGTAAATTCAAAAGTTTTTGAAAATTTGCTTTCATTATTAAAGCTATCTGAAGCTTTAATTCCTATAAAATACTTTTTACCGGGCTGAAGAAAAATCTCAAACTTTAATCCCTTTTCAACTTTTAGTAATTTATTTAAGTTCTCAGGTTTATTTCCATAGTAAACAGAAAAATGGTCAAAATCAGGATCCGCATTTACGGATAAGCTGACTTCCACTCCCACCAATTTGGTTATCGGATTAACCTTATAGTGGTAACCCAGGATTTCCGGTATTTCAGGAGGATAGTCTTTTAAAAATTCAAACCATTTTTCAGCCATTAATTGATAACCTTTTTCCGATGGATGAACCGTATCGGACATTAAAGAGTAATAACCTCCGTCTGATTCCGGATAATTTAAAAAAATATTAAAAAAATCAATTAAAGGAATTTCGTATTTGTTTGCCAGATCTCTTATACCATTCGAAACTTCCATACTCCTTTCCCGATAAATACCCTCTCCCCATTTTCCATTTCTTGGAATAATAGTGGTTAATATCGGTCTCATATTATAATTCAGAGCCGTTTTGATCATCTGTTCAATATTAAAAAGAATATACGAAACAGGAAATCTCCTTACAAAAAGGCAATCATTTGTTCCCTCGTGAAACAATAAGTATTTTGCCCTATCTTTTAATACAGTGGCTTCAAATCTTTTTAAACCATCCTCTGTAACCTCTCCAGGAACACCTTCATTGTAAACAGTTCCGCCATACCATTCGTTGTCAATTAGCAATTGCAATCTTGGAACATATCCCTTTTCAGGTGCACCTTCTCTATTTATATACCCATAGGTAATACTATCACCAAAACCTAAAAAACCATAATAGCTGAAAGTGTATGTTTCTCTGTTGAATTTATCTTCAAAAAAAGAAAAATCTCCTTTTCGGGCCGTGCTTTTTTGTCTTATGTCCAGATTTTTGTCTGAAAATAGTGATTTTATGTTAAGAAATTCTTTTTCATACTTACTCTTATCGAATTTATAAAAAATTAGTTTTGAGCCATCCTCAGACACACTTAAAGAACGTACCGGAACTTCAAATTTAAAAGATTTAATAATTTTTTTTGTCATAAAATCAAGTATTTTAATTTCAAAGCTTTCATTAATAAACGCAATATATTCTTTTAAATCATAGTTGAATAACACAGGAGAATAGAAAGGAGAAGATTGAGTTCTGACATTAATGGATTTATCACCGACAACAATTGAAAGTGAGTATTTCCCTTTTGAAATCATCTTTTCCTTAAAAACAAAAAAAGAATTATAGTTCCCGGAAAATCCCACCGAAAGAAATATTTCTCTGCTTTTTAACTCTAACTTTTTTTGAAAAATAGGGTTTTCCTTATTTTTGTAGATCCGTACAGAAAAAGGAGAAATTTCGTAGAAAAAAGCCTTATCTTTTTTGAAGATTATCCCTTTTTCAAAATCCTTTTTCATTGAAATTGCAAAATTAAGACAAACCATGATAAAAACTATTACGGAAATTGCTCTCTTCATATCAAATTATAACATAGAAAATATTTCATACAAAAAAAACAATTAATCAGTCAGTACTGTCCGGGAAAATTCAGGTAGCGAAGAGTTAGTGAGAGCCTTGAGCGTTGAGCTTTGAGCATTGAGCAGACTATGAAGGAAAGTTGTTAGTTTCTTGTA
>JALVQI010000212.1 GCA_027031485.1 Candidatus Aminicenantota bacterium
TAAGGAATAAATTGTTGTTTTCAATTTTCTCTCCGAAATCTATAGTGTCGCTTTCTTTAATAACAATGAGTTTTTGTTTACTCTCTTTGGAAATCATAGGAATTGATTCCATTACCAATAGAATTATTAACACGAATTTAATAATTTTCATTTTTCCCTTGTTCTCCTTTGAAACAAAGAGGTTCTCTGGACAATATATTAACAAAAAGAAGGTTAAGTTCATCTTTTCTATCAAAGTATGCATAAGAAATTGAACCTAATTCCGATAAGAATTTTTTAACTTTGTAAGAATTAACAAATACAGGAAAAATAAATATTCTATGGCCCATATTGGTATTTAATAATTTTTCATATTTTTTATTAGGACATATATATGGAATAAAGCATATTTCTTTAAAAGATAAATTAGATATATTTCTATAACTATTAGTTTTAAGGTTGTACAAAAAGAGTTCCTCTCTTTTCAAAGTCTCTTTAAGATAGCCCTCCATTTCATTTGAGCCATTTATGGAATATGAACTTACGGATGATGAAATTTTTATTAAATGAACTATATCATTAATATTTATTATTCCTTTTCCTATATATATTACTTTACTATTTTTTATGATTAAAAAATATCTTTTTCTAAATTTCTCATCTTTTTTTATGGCAAAAAGTCTTAAATGAGGATCTGTTATAAATTTAAAACTCGGTTTAAAGGGAAATCTCAATCGCTTACCAAAAAACACCATTATTTTTATACTCCTTATTCTCTTTAATGCTATTTTATCTATATCTTCTAGTTCTGACGAAAAAGGAAGAGTATTAAAAACAATAAAAATAACAAGTTTATTGTCTATACTAACATGAAACTCCTTTTCTAAGAAACTAACAATTTTTTGTGCATTTTCTCCATCTATATGGAAGTATATTGTTTTTTTATATAAAAAATAGCTCCATATTAAAATAATTAAAAAAAACAAAGAAAAATTTACAAAACTGATATATTTCTTTTTCATCCTCTTTATCATAACTCCTTATTTTATCCCTCAGGGGGTCGGACCCAAAAGGGATATTTAATGTATATCAAATTCTGTACCAAAATCTTTAATTCCACAAACCACTTATATATAAGCCCTTTTTAGAAAAAGATGAAACATAGAAAATTAACTCATCGGTTTACAAAATTCTTCTTATACCCAAGAGAGAAAGATTATACAAATGAGTTCACTGTTAACCCATAGGCTAATTTTGTTAACCTATAGGTTTATTTTGAGATCATACTTCTTTAGTAATGCCATGAATTTATAATAATCTTTACTTATACCCATAACTTTGCATAATTTCTTCCACTTTCCCCCACTAATTGTAAGCCCTTTTCGGAGAAATTCATTAACCTGTCTACGGTTAAGCTCCCTTGAAATAAACTTTCTCCAAACCACATCCCAAAAATTTCCACCTTCTTCTATTTCCTTCCAAAGTCCATTTATCACCCCTTCTCTCTCCCTGCACTCTCCAATAAATTCTGAATATGGAAGTACTCTTTTTAATTCTTCTACTCCCACCTCTCCTTTTCCCTCTATCCCCAACCTTCTTATTATATTTATCAATTGGCGAACATTTCCAGGCAATGGATGTGACTTTAAATACAAGAGTGCATCCTCGCTTATCACCCTCCCGTAAAGAAACTCACCGTAATAGTTAATTATATCCTCTACATCATCAGGTCTTTGACGCAAAGGTGGAATGTTTATCAAATACAAACTTAGACGGTAGTAAAGATCAGCTCTAAGTTTACCGGAGCTTAAAGCTTCTTTCACACTGTAATTGCTGGCCGATACAATGCGAACATCCGCCAATCGCTCTATTGTATCGCCTACACGACGGTACATTTTTCTCTCCAAAAAATCCAAGAGTTTAGCCTGCACACTTAAAGGCATTTCTATTATCTCATCCAGAAATAATGTACCGCCTTCTGCCTCTTCCACAAGCCCTGGTTTGTTTCCTTTAGCACCAGTGAAAGCTCCTGCTCTATAGCCAAAAAGCTCAGTTTCAAAGAGAGTTTCAGGAATAGAGGCACAGTTTACAACTATAAATTTCCCTTTTCTTGAGGAAAGCTCATGTATCAGCTTCGCAGCGATGCTCTTTCCAACACCAGTTTCTCCTCCTATAAATACTGGGAAATCTCCCTTCGAGGCTTTTTTTATCTGCTGACGAATCTTTCTCGCTGCATTGCTCTCACCTACAAATATAGTCTTCAGTGCATTTCCTTTTTCCTGATTATCTTCTATATTAATTTTCCAAAGTATGTATTTTGCCAGTCCGACTAACTGCCATATTTCATCCTCGCTAAACTTCTCCTTTGTTCCAGAATCAGCATAAAGATAAAAACGCTTGCCACCTTCATCTACAGGGATAACCACTACTGTTTTCAAGAGAAGCCGAATTGCCGTATCAGGACCTCCAGATGTAAGAATGTCTTCGTAAATAACCAACTGGTCTTTTTTCATAGCGTCCTTCGCAGCGGATCTACACCAATTTCTTCCCTTTCCATGTCTCCATATTTCCGTACCTGCCTTATCCAGTAAAACAATTAATCGTACTTTACGAAAAAGCATTTATCCCCCGAAAATAATTTATCCTCAACCTTTGGCAAAGTTAAAATTCGAGTTCTCGGGTTCACTATGCATTTTTTCATTTTTAATATAAAGATAAGCTTTATTGAAGCAATATTAACTTTTTTCCCTGCATTGAATACCCTTTCCCAACAAATTCTCTTTTCCTCCGTAATCCGGATTTTCCCATCCCAGCCTGATTTAAAATAAATTACTTTAAAAATCATAGCTATCTCACACCCTCTATTTCTTTTATAAAATATATTATTAAATTGTCATATTCTTGTCAAATTAAAATTTTGTTTTAAAGAAAGTAATTTAATGAGACATTAGTGCGGAATTTTTCTAAACTACAAAAAACGGATATTCCGGTTATGAAATGGAAATTATCT
>JALVQI010000213.1 GCA_027031485.1 Candidatus Aminicenantota bacterium
CTCTGATTCTGAGGTGCGCTAAATATGATTATAATAAATTATAATAATTTTATTTCGGTAAGATTTAATTTTGATGAAAAACAAAAAGAAACGAAAAAATCTTAGGGTTTAGTTTTTTTTGTTGTTAATCAATAAGACTTTTTTTATTCCTCACAAAAATCCTTTTTCCTTCATCCATTCATCATTAAAAATTGTGCTGACATATTTGAAGGCTGTATCCGGGAAAATTGTAACGATTCTTGCCGGTTTTTTAAGAGATTTTATTAGTTTCAAAACTCCCCAATATGCAGCTCCGCTTGAACCTCCTCCCAAAATTGCCTCCTCTCTTACAAGCTTTCTTGTATGGAGAAAAGCCTCTTTATCGCTTATCTTATACATATCATCTATCACAGAAAAATCCACACACTTTATTAAAAATTCATCACCAAGACCTTCAAGAAGATAGGGAGATGCTTTCGTCATTTTTCCATAGTGAAAATAATCATAAAATATAGAACCGACGGGATCAATGGCAATAACCTTTATGTTCGGGTCTTTTTCCTTTAAATATTTTCCAGCTCCGCATATAGTTCCTCCGGTTCCAATCCCTGCTACAAAATAATCAATTTTCCCCTCCATCTGTTCCCATATTTCAGGGCCTGTGGTCATATAATGGCTCTCATTATTATCTCTATTATTATGCTGATCAGGAAAATATGAATTCGGAGTCTGCTCAACTATGCTCGGTGTAATTTTATTATAACTATTCGGATCTTCAGGGGGTAAGGTGCTGTCCACCTTAATCAATTCCACTCCCAGAGCTTCAAGAAGATTGAGCTTTTCTTTGCTTGTTCTATCTCTTATAACGATCTTTAATTTATACCCTTTCTGAATAGCAACAAGGGCAAGTCCGAGGGCTGTGTTTCCCGAGGAATTTTCAACTATTACAGAGCCATCCTTTATTTTTCCTTGCCTTTCAGCTTTCTCAATCATGTACTTTGCTATCCTGTCCTTTATACTTCCCATTGGATTATAAAACTCAATCTTTGCATAAGCTTCTATATCCAAATCTGTCTCTATTTTTTTGAGTTTTACAAGTGGGGTATTTCCAACAACATCAAGTATACTATCATAAACATTCAAATTCTTTTTCACTCTTTTTCTCCCATAATCTTTTTTATATTTTCCCGGTAAGGGGGATAGATAATTCCCTTTTCGGTTATGATTGCTGATATAAGTTCATTTGGGGTAATATCAAAAGCAGGGTTTTTAATTTTCACCCCCTCGGGAGCTATTCTCTTTCCATTTATCAGATAAACCTCCTCCTTTTTTCTCTCTTCAATGGGAATTTCATCCCCTCTTTCCAGAGACAAATCAAAGGTTGAATAGGGAGCAGCAACATAGAAAGGAATTTTATTTTCCTTTGCTAAAACAGCAACAGAATAGGTTCCGATTTTATTTGCAATATCTCCGTTTGAAACAATTCTGTCGGCTCCAACCACTATCTTTGTAATTTCTCCCTTTTTCATAAAAAATCCTGCCATATTGTCGGAAATAAGATATGTTTCTATCCCCTCTTTTACAAGTTCCCATGTTGTTAACCTTGCGCCCTGAAGAAATGGTCTTGTCTCATCAGCAAAAACTCTGATTTTCTTTCCTGAAAAATGAGCAGCTCTTATTATTCCGAGGGCGGTTCCAAAACCTCCTGTTGCAAGGGCTCCTGCATTGCAGTGAGTTAAAATCGTATCTCCATCCTCAATTAAACTACTGCCAAATTCGCCCATCTTTTTGTTCATTTCAATGTCTTCCTTCTCTATTTTCAGAGCTTCATTAATTAGAGCAACTTTCTTTTCCTCAAAACTTTTATTTTTGAGGGAAAGATAAAGATTTTTCATCCTATCTATTGCCCAAAAAAGATTTTTCGCCGTGGGTCTTGTTTCAGAAAGACGTTTGCAAATTTTTAAAAACATCTCTTCATCATCTTTTCCAAGCTTTTTATATCCCAATGCGATTCCCATTGCAGCAGCTATTCCTATGGCCGGAGCTCCCCTTATTATCATTTCTTCAATGGCTTCCGCCACAGCTTCAAAAGTCCTCAGCTTATGATAAATTTCTTCCTCCGGAAGTTTCCGCTGATCAATCATAATTATATGATCATCTTTCCACTCAATCGTCGGTAACATCATACCTCCTTAAAATTCTTTCATAATTTTTCAAGACACTTTCATCAAGTTTTGAGCTAATATATTTCATAGAAAAGAGCAGGTCCTTTTTTAATATTCCATTTATTCCCAATTCCAGGCTTAAAACTGCTTCATCCAAAGCTTCTTTATAATTCCTGTTGTTCAGATAAAGTGAAAAGAGAGAATAATGAATTATTGGTGAAGTAAAGTGTTTTTTTAACACTCCCCTTATCTTTTTAATTGAGCTAAGAAATTCCTTTTCAGTTAAATTCTTGGAATTATGGAGTTTTATAATGTTTTTTGAAAATAAGATTACAGCCTCCTCTAAAATATCATCATTTTTGGTATAAAGAAGATTTTCAGAAATCTCTTTTGAAATGAGGTTCAATCCCAGTTCATTAAAATAGATAGCTTTAAGCAAAAGATAATTATCTATATAGACTGAAGAGGGAAGCTGCAATTTCTCAATCACTTTAATGGCTTTCTCCCTTTCTCCTATTCTAAAATATGAGATGGTTTTATAGTAGGAGTTTAAAAAGGGGGAAAGATCTTTACTGTTTTCTACCTTTTTAATCACACTTTTATAGTAAGAAACTGCTTCCTTTGTGTGTCCTGCTTTGTAAAGATTTTCGGCTTTTGAATAAATGGTTTCAATTTTACTCTTTTGAGAAACACAGGCAACAATCGTTAAAAATAAGAAGATGGGTATTATAAATTTATGAAAGTTTTTCAAATAAAAACCCCCTGATTTCTTTTTTATCATAGAATTCCTCTGCAAAACTTTCAACTATAAGCTTTATTATATGGAAAAGCTCCTCCTTGAATTCGGAAATTTTAATCCTTTTTATACCCGAAATAATCTTTTTCCTTTTTTCTTTATACTTTTTGTAGGCATCATAAAGGTCACCATTCTTTAATTCCTCTCCCAAAATAAAGCATAAAAAGGGTTCTTTTAACTCTATCAAAGGATAGAGAATTTTAAAATCTTTTCTCAATTTTTCCAGATTTTTTGATTCCAATTCCCCTTTGTATAGCTTTTTCAAAACAGAATTATTGTTAAAGAAAAACATAATAAAATCATCAGGTTTATCTGTTTCAATAGTTATCAATTTAGGAACTATTATCTTTGTACTTGAATTTATTTCCTCATTTTTCTTCAGTGCAGTATAAACAATGGAAAATAGAACAAAGGCAGCATCTTTCTGAGTTTTAAAAAGATACGGAACCGTAAGTGAATAGAATTTTTTTAAAAGTTCGCTGAGATTCATTTTTTCTCCCCAAAGTGTTTATATTTTACTCTAAAAACATTGATTTATCAATAAAAATTTCCCTGTTTTCTGTCTTCTCTTGTTTTAGGGCAAAGGGGGCTATTTACATATGAGTTTTTTTAGATTATCATTTTCTATGAAATTAGAAATATCAGGACAAAGAGAGTTGTCGGGAGAAATTAGAATCTCAGGGGCAAAAAATTCGGCTCTGCCTGCTATGGCAGCCTCTCTTCTGACAGATGAGCTTTTATTGGAAAATATACCTATGGTTGAAGATATTAGATCAATGGCTCTCTTAATAGAAGGTTTGGGAGGAAGGATAAAAATTCAAAAGAAAAAAAATAAAATAAAAATAAATAATAATAATTTAAAAACGGTTGAAGCGCCCTATGAATATGTTAAAAAGATGAGAGCTTCAATTTTGGTTTTAGGGCCTCTTTTGACACGATTTGGTGAGGCAAGGGTTGCCTATCCCGGTGGTTGTAAGATAGGGGCAAGACCTGTTGATCTTCATATTGAAAATTTGAAAAGGATGGGAGCGGAGATAAGAGTTGAACATGGAACAATAATAGCAAAAGCAAAGGATGGGTTAAAAGGTTCTCGTCTTAGTTTTGAAAAGGTAAGTGTAACAGGAACTGAAAATATAATGATGGCAGCAGTTCTTGCCGAAGGAGAAACGATAATTGAAAATGCAGCAAAGGAACCGGAAGTAACAGATCTTGCCAATCTTCTCATTAAAATGGGAGCTAAGATTGAGGGAGCGGGAACAGATTTAATTAAAATAAAAGGAGTAAAAGAGCTCCATCCTGTTGAATATTCTATTATTCCCGATAGAATAGAGACAGGAACCTATCTGATAATAGGTTCTTTAATAGGAAAAGAGCTTCATCTTTATAACACTATTCCTGAACATGTAAGAAGTATTGTTTTAAAATTGAATGAAGCCGGGATTTTTTTAGAGGAAGGTAAAGATTCTTTCACAGTAAAAAGAGCAAAGAAAATATTACCGGTTGATATTGAAACACAACCATTCCCCGGTTTTCCAACAGATATGCAGGCTCAATTTATGGTTCTTTTGACTCAGGCAGAGGGAAGATCAATTATTCGGGATACGATTTTCCCCGGAAGGTTTCACCATGTGGATGAGCTTTTAAGACTTGGGGCAAATATAAAAAAGTTAGGGAACGGAGAGGTGAGTGTTATGGGTAAAACAGAGTTATCTGGGGCAGAAGTTTTGGCTACGGATCTAAGAGCTTCGGCCTCTTTGGTAATAGCAGCTTTAATTGCTAACGGAAAGACAATAATTCACGATATCTTTCATCTTGAGAGAGGATATGAACGGCTTTCAGAAAAGATAAAAAAAGTAGGTGGAAAAATAAAAAAAATAAAATAGGAGGGAAGATGGATTGTATATTTTGTAAAATTGCTTCAAAAGAAATCCCTTCAAAAATCGTTTTTGAAAATGAAAGAATAATTGCTTTTGAGGACATTAACCCGAAAGCTCCCACTCATATTCTTATAATTCCGAAAAAACATATTCCGTATATTGCGGAAATCAAAAAAGAAGATATTCCTTTGGTAGGAGAGCTAATCTATGTTGCCAGAAAGATTGCTGAAGAGAAAGAGCTTGATAAAGATGGCTATCGCTTGGTTTTCAACAATGGAAAAAATGCGGGGCAGGAGGTTTTTCATATTCATCTCCATCTTTTAGGGGGAAGAAAATTTGGGTGGCCTCCGGGATAGAGAAGGATTTTTTTGTTTAAAAGCGTATTATTCTTATGGAAGAGGAAAAAGAGCTCCTTATTTCTCTGAAAAAAGGGGAGGAAACCGCTTTCTTTAATCTTTATAAAAAATATAAAGACAGGGTTTTTTCCTTAATTTATAATATAGTCAAAAACAGAGAAAAGGCTGAGGATATTTTTCAGGAGGTATTCTTGAATGTTTTTAAAAACAAAAAAAGAATTGATTCTGATAGACCATTCTGGCCATACTTAAGGAAGATTACATTAAACACAACTTTTAGCTGGATAAGGAGGGAGAAAAAAACCGTATCCATTGAAAAGGTTGCAGAGCTTCTGTCTGAAGACTTTCTTTTAAAAAGAATGGGTGAAAAGGAGCTGGCAAACAAAATTCTGGAAAAACTTCCCTCTTCCCAGCGTATGGTGATAATTTTACAAAAGTTTGAGGGATATACAATGAAGGAAATGGCAAAAGAGCTTGAAATTTCAGAAAAAGCCGTGGAATCCCTTTTAAGTAGAGCTACTAAAAACATTTTGAAAATCTATAAAAAGATAGAGAAGAAAGGAAAAACATTGAAATATAAAGGAGAGGAGGCAGGACAGGATGGATTGTAAAAGAGCAGAAAAACTTTTTCTTATCTATGCAAAAGGAGAATTGAAGGAAGGAGAAAAAAAGGATTTTGAAGAACATATAAAAAGTTGTTTGAGCTGTAAAAAAAATTATGAGAGGATACTTGCTTTTAATAAAATGATATACTTAGAAGAAGTTAAGACTTCACCGGAGATGGATTTTGAGTTGACAAAGGTAATTACCTCCTATGAAAAAAAGAACATTTTCTTTCTTTTTAAAAAAGCTCTGTATCCTCTGATCTTTGTGTTAGGTCTTTTGCTTGGCATTCTTCTGGGAACATATCTCTCAAATAAAAAAGAGAATAAAACTTTTACAATTTTAAAGAGAAGCACTTTTCAAATAGAGCCATATTTTGAAAAAATAAAACCGAAGGAGGTTTTGGATGAAAGAGAATAAATTAATAGTTTTTCTTTTAATATTTTCAATAGCTCTCAATATCGGGATTATCGGATATCTGTTCTATGATAGAACTATCCATAGAGAAAAGGGGTTCACAGTGAATCCTCCCCCTCCACCTCCCCCTCATAATATGATGGAAAAAATGAGAAAACAGCATCATCCTTTTTATAAGAGAAGGATAAGACTTACAAGAGAAGAAAGGGAGGAATTAAAAAACTTTTTTCAAAAAACTTTTCAGACATTAAAACCTTTGATAAAAAAGCAGATGGAATTGAAAAACCAGCTTATGAAAACAATAGGGAACGGAGATCTTTCTCAAACGAGAAAGATTGTGGAGGAAATCCATAAGAATCAAGCGAAAATAGATATTGTTTTTTTGGAAAAGGCTTCTGAAGAAATAAAAAAATATCCAAAGGAGAAGCGGAGATTAATAACATATTTGATAATGAGATTTGTAAGTATGAACAAAAGAAGATTTTAAAAAAGGAACAAATCTCACTTTTTTCCGTTAAACATATATTTGGACGGAGGGAAAAATGAATGTTTTAAGAAAGATTATAGGAGCGTTGGTTCTTCTTTTTGTAGGGATTCCCATTCTTTTCGGAATAATATGGGGTGTTGGAGTTGCGAAGGGAGCACTCTCTTCTCATTTTTATAGAGAATTGCCACAGATTATATCCTCTGAAATTCCCAATATAGTAGATGAATTAATAGAGGAAGTAAGAGAAAATCCCACTTCTTCGGATATGGATGAACAATCAAAAAGATGGTTGGAAGCAATATATAAAACAGGAGTACCTTTTAAAGTGGTTATGAAAGAATCCGGTTTAACTTCTTGGTTTGAAGAGGATTTTTCAGACTCCATGTATCTTTTGGGAAAGGTTATTTCCGGAAAAGCTGATTACAAACCCGTCTATTTAAGCCTGGAAAAATTAAAAAAAGCTATTTCAAGTGATTATTTGGCAGACTATCTGTCTACCGTTGTTAAAAACCTTCCCCCATGTAGTCAAACTGAGGAAAAATTCTGGGCATTGGAAGTCTCAAAAAAAGATTTTATTGATAATTTTCCGGATTGTAATCCCCAGAAGATAGATAAAAAGAGTTTGAAAGAATTTTTTAAATCTTCTCTTCAGATGAAAGTAAAGGAGATACCAGAAAAAGTGGATTTGCTCTCTGATTATAGTATGGGAGTAGGGGTGGATAGTAAAGGGAGAGATTTCTTTTCCTGGAAGTACAGAGATAATGAAAGGAGAATTAATTTTATAAGAGCCTTTAACACTTATTCCTACCTTCTTTTTATCATTCCTTTCTCTTTCATTTTTTTAGGTGCCATTATCGCTGATTCTACCCTACCGGGATTTTTGTTATGGAGTGGAGGAGCCACCACAACAGGAGGAGTTTTAAGTCTTTTGCTTCACTCTCTCGTTTCCGGCGTGGTGAAAGCGGTGGGAATTCTTCCGTCCTCTTCATTTAGTATATATTATAATTCTAACCTATCATCGGTTGAAGCTATTGTAAACAAAAGAGTAATGGAAATATTTAATCAGATATTATCAGGACTATTTTCAAAAGTTTCACATATCTCCTTCACAATTATACTTTTAGGAATCGCTCTCATAGCTTTTTCCTTTCTTGTAAAGAATGAAAGAGGAAAATAAAAAGAAAGAGAATTTTTTCTCTTTCTCCTGAATTAAAATTTAACGAAATATAGTTTTTTGATTACAAGAGTGTTTAGGATTCCAGAGATTCAGAGTTGAAAATTTATCATTTGATTCAAAAATCATTTAAGTTTAAAGCTATATTTAATTGAATTTTTCCAAAACATCTTATTGTAAGCTCAATTAACTTTTACCAGCATCATATTCACCCTATCTTTTTAGCAAAAAGCTTTTCAGATTAAACTTATCCGCTTCGGTAAGATTATTTTTGACGCAAAGGGTGGTATTGACAAATGGTTCCTATTTAAATAAAATCATTTATATTTGGGCGATTAACTCAGTGGCTAGAGTGCTACCTTCACACGGTAGAAGTCGGAGGTTCGAATCCTCCATCGCCCACCATTATTGGATAATGAGTTCTAATATAATTAATAGAGAAAAGTTAAGAACAAGCAGGCATCACATTTTTTTAATTCTTCTTGCAATTTTCATCGGAGCGGTTTCCGGAGCAGGTGCCTATCTTGTTAAGATTTTAATTCATTATTCTAAAATAATGTTTTGGGGATATCCCATAACCTTTATTAATGTTGTAAAAGAAGCTCCAACCTGGAAAATTATACTAATCCCTGCTTTGGGAGGTCTTATTGTAGGCCCGATAATATATTGGGGAGCAAGGGAAGCAAAGGGGCATGGAGTTCCTGAAGTGATGGAGGCAATTCTTTTAAAAGGAGGTAGAATAAGACAAAGGGTTGCTTTTATAAAAGCAATTGCTTCCTCTCTCACCATTGCATCGGGTGGGCCTGTAGGTAGAGAGGGACCTATAGTTCAAATAGGCTCCAGTATTGCTTCTTCAATAGGACAGTTTTTTAAATTAAGTGAAAGTGATCTTAAAACTCTTGTTGGCGCAGGAGCTGCGGCGGGAATTTCAGCTGCTTTTAATGCTCCGATTGCGGGAGCTCTTTTTTCGGCTGAAATAATCCTGGGGAATTTTGCAATCACATCTTTTGCCCCTATTATTGTAGCCTCAGTTGTGGGAAATATGGTTTTGTTAGCAATTGAGGGAGGGGCTAAAGTTTTTAAGGTTCCTGTTTATTCCTTTAATTCTCCCTATGAACTTATTATTTATTTTATTTTGGGTATTATAAGTGGAATTGTCGGGATGATTTTTATAAAATTCTTATATTTTTCAGAGGAAAAGTGGGAGAAGTTTAAGTTCTCGGAACCTTTAAAGCCAATGTTGGGAGGTATTATCATAGGAATAGTTGCTCTGAAATTTCCTCATATACTCGGTACCGGATACGAAACCATAGATTTAGCTCTTCAGGAGAATATAGGATTATTGCTTGCTTTGGTTTTAATCTTTGTAAAAATTTTCGTTACTTCAACAAGCCTTTCTTCGGGAAGTTCGGGTGGTATTTTTGCCCCCTCCCTTTTCATGGGAGCTCAAACAGGTTTTTTTGTGGGGAAAATATCCTCCATGCTCTTTCCCTCATTACATATTTCAACAGGAGCTTACGCTCTGGTCGGAATGGGAGGAGTCGTTGCTGCCGCGGTTCAGGCTCCCCTTACCGCTATCATAATAATTTTCGAGCTGACAGGAGACTACAATGTGATTTTACCCCTTATGATGACCTGTATAATTGCATCACTTATTTCAGAAGTTTTTAATGAATATTCTATATACACACTTAAATTAAAACTAAAGGGGATTTATCTCAGGGAAGGTGTTGAAGTTAATATTTTAAAAAAGCTGAAGGTAAAGGATATAATAAACAAAGAATTTGTTGTTGTTCATCAAAACACGACTGCAAACAAACTTCTTGAAGAAGCTTTAAAGGGAAAACATAATGTTTTTATAGTAGTAGATTCAGAGGAAAAGTTTTTAGGCATAATAACTTTAAATAACTTAAAACTTATATTAGGGGAAAAGGAAACTTTTGAAAAATTCCTTCTTGCTGATGATATAGCAATGAATGTTGACACATTAACCCTTGATGACAATCTTGAAACAGCCATGAATTTGCTGGGGAAACTTGACATTGACGAATTACCCGTGGTGGAAAAGGGTAAGGTTTTAGGGGTTGTTTATAGAAAAGATGTAATAGAGACCTACAATAAGGAAATGGAAAAGAGAGAAGCGACAAGCCTTTTACTTTCCAAATTAAAGTTTACCAAAGATAAGGAAATAGTGGAACTAACTCCAGGATACTATATAAAGGAAATAGAAGCTCCCGAATTTATTTTGAATAGGCCATTGAAAGATATCAGATTAAGATCCAAGTTTGGAATAGATATTGTTCTTATTAAGAGAAAAAAGCCTCCGAGAACAATTCCCCTTCCCGGAGGTGATGAATCTGTACGAAAGGGAGATTCTCTTATAATAGCGGGAAAAGTGGAAGATATAAATAAATTTGAATCTCATGTAGAATAATTTTTTACTCTTCCATTTCATGTGTTATAATAATCAACTATTAAAAAGAGGAGATTATTATGAGAAAAAAGATTATTGTGTTTTTTGTTCTTTTATCTATGGTGAGTTTTTTCTCACTTTATTGTTCAAAAACTCAGAAAGATTCTTTAAAGCCGAAATATGAGGCTCTGTCAAAGGAATTTAATGAAAAGTTAAAGACAATTAAAACACGAGAGCAATTTAATAACCTGTTAAAGGAAAGAGAACAGAGGCTCTTGTCTTTGATAAAAGGAGTTGATGAAAAAAAGCTATCGGATAATGACAAATTAATTCTGGGTAAGATCTATATAGAAACAAAAAATTTTGATAAAGCTCTCAATATCTTAAAGGATCTCTCTTCAAAACCTAATCTTAAGAAAGAAGCGTATAGATACATAATTGAAGCATATTTGAATAAGAGAGATGTGAAAAATACATCTCTTTATCTTGACAAAGTTTTGAAAGAGATAAAAGATTTAAAGGATTTTGCTTCCTATTTTCTTATAGGTGGTTTAAATAGCAAAGATCCTAAAAAAACAATTACATACTTGAATGTTGCTTTTAAATATAGACTGGATCCTCCTTTTTCAAATTACATAGGTTATGCAATTGAGGCATATATTAAAGCTAAAGCTCTTTCTCCAAGTGAAACAAAGAAATTATTTGAGAGAATGAAAACTCTTTATAGTTCAGACAGAAGAGCTTTACAGCAAATAGTAAAGAAAGAAACTTTGTTGAATCTTATCGGTTCAAAGGCAAAAGATATAGACATCAAAGGAGATTGGATTAATACGAAAAAGCCGATAACTTTAAAAAGTTTGTATGGGAAAAAGTATATTGTGCTTGAATTTTGGGCTCCATGGTGTCCCCACTGCAGAGGAAGTTTGCCCCATATGGAAAAACTCTACAAAGAAAACAAATCAAAGCTTCAAGTAATAGGAATAACATCATATTATGGTTCTTTTTCAGACGGAGAAAAAAGAATTGCCAATATAGACAAAGCAAAAGAATTGTCTTTAATTAAAGAGTTTTTAAAAAAACAGGGTATTACCTTCCCTGTGATAGTAACTTCTGACAGAAGTCTTTCAGAAACCTACGGTGTCGAGGGAATACCCACATTTATAATAATTTCAAAAGAAGGAAAAGTCTTGCAAAGAGTAGTGGGAGCAAGACCAGATCTCTATGACATCATAAGAAACATAATAAAAAAATAGAATGAATGAATATTCTTGGAATTGAAACATCCTGTGATGAAACAGCTGCTTCCGTGGTATCTGATGGAAAAAAAATAATATCAAATATTATCTATTCCCAAGAAAGAGTTCACTCACATTACGGAGGTGTTGTTCCGGAGCTTGCCTCAAGAGAGCATGTAAAAAGAATAGATTCAATTGTTAAAAAGGCTGTTGATTCTGCAAAAATTTCTTTCAGCAATATAGACGGAATTGCAGCTACTCAGGGACCCGGTCTTATTGGTTCTTTATTGGTTGGGGTTTCTTTTGCAAAAGCATTGTCCATATCCCTTTCAAAACCCCTTGTGGGAGTTAATCATATTTTGGCCCATCTCTATGCTCCCGAACTTGAATTTTCAATAGAGTATCCAGCTTTAGGTCTTATTGTTTCCGGAGGGCATACCTCTGTTTACTATGTTGAAGGTATATTAAAGTATAAAAGATTGGCAAGAACAAGAGATGATGCAGCGGGAGAGATTCTTGATAAAATAGCAAAGTATCTATCCCTGGGCTATCCCGGTGGCCCTATTATAGATAAAATTGCAAAAAGCGGAAATAAAGATAGGTATAAATTTACGATACCGAGAATGAGAGATAAATCAAGGGATTTTAGTTTTAGTGGCATAAAAAGCGCTGCTCTAAGAATAATAAGGAAAGAAGGTAAAAAACTTAATATCCCTGATTTTTTAGCATCCTTTCAAAATATAATAGTAAAATACCTTGTCTCAAATCTTTTCAGCTTTATTTCCGAATACAAGACAAGATCCATTATTCTTGCAGGCGGAGTTTCACGAAATTCCGAGCTGAGATTTGCTGTTGAAAAGGAAGCCAAGAAAAATGGAATAAAATATTTTTTACCTTCTCCTGAGCTGTGTACAGACAATGCAGCAATGATAGCTGGTTTAGGCTTTTTTTATTTTCAAAAAGGAGATTTTCTTTCTCTTTCTTCACCTCCCTTTTCAAGGTTTGAACCCAAAGGTTTTAAATAAAAAATATCAGTATCAGAAATATGCTTTAATCTTGAAAAATAGAGGCAAAAATTATAATATATAATATATGTAGGAGGTAATAAATGAAAAAGTTTGTAATATTTTGGGTTCTTACGATTTTTCTTTTGGGAAGCAATGCTCTTCTATTCTCTTCAGACTTGAGTTTTAATCTTGGACTGAGAGGATATTATAATAGCACAAAGATAAAATATAAAGATGTGGATATAGAAAAACCATTAAGTTTCACGAGTCTTGGAGTGGGAGGAACTTTTAACCTAAATGATACCTTTTATATTTCATTTTATGGAGGTATTAATTCTTCAAAATTTACAGAGGATATTCAATTTGATAGACTTCCTTTTAGCATAAATATTCCTTCTTTTTCCAGCAGTGGATTGTTCTTTGATGGAAAATTCTCATTTTTCCCTTTTGAAATAAAAGGAGTAGAACTTGGAGGAAGTTTTGGTGTAATGGCACTTTATACAAAGGATCTAAACTGGGATATGAGTTTTCCTATAGTCTCTGGTACTTTTAATGCACATTTTGGATTCTATAATTTATTGGGTTCTATAGAAGCTAAATCAGAGATATCAGATAATCTGACTTTGCAGGGAGGCTTTACAATTTTGAAAACTCTTGGAAATATCCATGGTGAAGAAGAAATTGCGAAAGGAGAA
The DNA here is from genome assembly GCA_027031485.1 of Candidatus Aminicenantota bacterium. Lineage (GTDB taxonomy): Bacteria > Acidobacteriota > Aminicenantia > JAMOAD01 > JAMOAD01 > JALXDT01. The sequence goes on from JALVQI010000213.1 coordinate 13,205, forward strand.
TTATCTTCCATAGAAGACATAGATTTTTCTAATTCAATTATTCCGGGAGGAGTGATTACTGCAAGGTATTCTATAGAAGACTATGTAGAAATTGCTTTTTCAGCTAATTTCCTTAATACAATGACTTTTTCACTTTCTTTGAATTATATTTTTTAGGAGGTAAGAGATGAAAAAAAGGTTAATTTATATATTTTTATTATTTTTTGTTTCCTCTATTTTTATAGGATGGATAAATTTTGATGAAAAAAACTCTGACAGAATTTTTCTCAGAGCAGATTTCCCTGCAATTGACTTTTCTGTGAGAAAACTTTCAAATGAATATAGAGAAGATAGAGTAATAGTAAAATTTAAACCGGGGGTTTCTTCATTAGAAAAAAGTGAAGTTCTTGAAAGAGCTGGTTTTACGGATAAAAAAGCATTAATAGGTGGCTTTTATTTACTTCAGAGGAAAGACCTTTCTGTTCCCGTAGAAAGTGTTATTAGTTATTTGAAGTCTCTTCCCACGGTAGAATATGTTGAGCCCGATTATATTGCTTATGCTCAAACAGTCCCAAATGATCCCTATTTTGTATATCAATTTTACCTGAAAAGTAATGGGCAGGTGCTTGAGATTGGAGAAAATAAAGTCTCACCGAAAATCGGAGCTGATATAAAAGCAGACGAAGGATGGGATTATTCAAAAGGTTCAGATGAGGTGATAGTAGCAGTTATTGATTCTGGTGTTGATTTTTCTCATCCTGACTTAAGAGATAAGCTTCTTGATGGATACAATTTTGTGGATGGCAATCCCTATGCAATTGATGATAATGGTCATGGAACGGCAATGTCTGGAATAATAGGAGCAAGTACAAACAATAGTTTGGGGATAAGTGGAATATGCTGGAATTGTAAAATTCTTCCTGTAAAAGTTCTTGATAAGGATGGAGTAGGCAGTTATTCAAATATTGCTCTGGGAATTCAGTATGCAATAAACAATGGAGCAAAAATAATAAGCATGAGCCTGGGAGGTTCTGTCCCTTCTTATCTGCTCGAAGCGGCAGTTAAAGAAGCTTATGATAAGGGAATAGCTGTTTTTGCAGCTTCTGGAAATGATGGGGATTCTAATGTTTTATATCCAGCTGCTTATACCTCTTATGTATTAGGTGTTGGGGCTACAAATTATGTGGATAAAAGAGCAGCCTTTTCGAATTATGGACCTGAAGTCGGAGTATCAGCTCCAGGGGTTTATATTTTAACAACATATACGGAGGGGAGATATGCTTTTGTTACAGGAACATCTCCAGCCACTGCGGTTGTTGCTGGTTTAGCAGGGTTGATTCTTTCTGAAAAAAGTTTCTTAAAACCGGAAGAACTTTACAAGGTTTTGAAATTCGCGGCAGATGATGTTAACAAAATAATCAACCCGGGAGTTGATGTATATCTTGGATACGGAAGAGTTAACGCAAAAACATCATTAGCTCCTATAGAATTAAACTAAATTGTTAAAAACATTAAGAATAAAGAATCTTGCAATCATAAAGGAAATAAATATAGATTTTGGTGAAGGGCTTAATATTCTGACAGGTGAAACAGGAGCCGGAAAATCAATAATATTACAGAGCTTAAAGTTTATAGGCGGAGAAAGATTTGACAAAGGATTAATACGATCCGGAGAAAGAAAGGTTTTTGTTGAAGCTATTTTTGAATTTAACGAACCCCTTAATTTTTTAAGAGAATATTTTGATGAGGATGAAGATTTAAAAGAGATTATTATCAGAAGGGAGCTTTTTGAAGACGGAAGAAATAAGGTCTTTGTGAACGGAAAGGCTTTTAATCTTAGTTTTTTAAGACTGCTTTCTCCTTACCTTTATAATATTTACGGTCAAAATGATCAAAGGATTCTTACTGACAAAAAAAGTCAGCTTGAGCTTCTTGATAGGGCGGCGGATAATGAAGAATTCCTTGAAAAGCTTGAAAAAATAAGCTCTAAGATTGATTTTGTAAAAAAAGAGATTGATGAACTTAATAAGCTTGATCAGGAAAAGCTTCAGAGAAAAGAGTTCTTGGAGTATGCAATAAATGAGATTGAAGAGGCTGAAATTGAAGAGGGAATAATTGATAAACTTAAAGAGAAAAGGAAAGTGTACCAGAATTCAGAGCAAATTTTTTCGATTCTCAAGGAAACATTGGATTTAATTTACGAGGGAGATAATTCTCTTTTATCTCTATTTTCAACAATTGAAAATAATTTTCTAAATCTTTCAAAATTTAAAAAAGAGTGGGAGGATGATTATAAGAGAGTAAGTGAATTTTCTCCTGTTCTTGAGGATATAGCCTATAAGCTCAGGGATTTTTTGGAGGAGGTGAATTTTTCTCCCGAAGAATTGGAAGAAGTTGAAAGTAAATTAGCAAAGATTGAAAGACTTCAGAAAAAGTATGGTGAAAGCGAAGAGGATATTTTATCCTATTATGAAAAGGCAAAAGAGGAACTCCTCAAATTGGGAAGCCTTGAGATTGATATAAAAGAAAAAAGTGAGGAACTTGAAGTTCTTAAAAAAGAGTATGAAAAGCTTGCTGCTGTTCTCAGTGAAAGAAGAAAAAAAACAGCGAGTGAAACAGAAAAAAAACTTAAAGGGGAATTGGAAGAGCTTGCAATGAAAAACGCTCAATTTAAAGTTCTTTTTATTCCATCTAAAGAAAAATTCAGTCCTTATGGAAGTGAAAAAGTGGAGTTTTTATTTTCTGCAAATATAGGAGAAGAATTGAAACCTCTAAACAAAATAGCTTCCGGTGGAGAGCTTTCGAGAATCATGCTTGGTTTGAAGATGGTTTTTGTTGATGGGATGACAGATACATATATCTTTGATGAAATAGATAGCGGAGTAGGGGGTAAAACAGCTGAAAAAGTGGGGGAAAAGCTTAAAAAGCTCTCAAAAAAGGCTCAGGTTTTGTGTATTACCCATTTCCCTCAGGTTGCTGCTTTTGCTGATAATCATTATAAAGTTGATAAATATGAAAAGGATAAAAGGACATTTGCAAAAATAAAACTTTTATCAAAAGAGGAGAGAATAAAGGAAATTGCAAGAATGATGTCAGGTTCAAATATATCGGATGCTGTTATAAAAAGCGCAGAGGAGCTTATAAGAATAAATGGCAAATAAAAATTTTTTCATAAAAACCTATGGCTGCCAGATGAATGTGAATGATTCGGAAAAAATGGCAGGAATTTTAATAAGAGAAGGATACATATCTGTTGAAGATGAGAAGAATGCTGATATTGTTATTGTAAATACATGTTCCGTAAGAGAGAAGGCGAAAGAAAAACTCTTTTCCTTTTTAGGAAAGCTTAATGCTATAAAGAAAAAAAGAGAGATGAAAATTGTGGTCACAGGATGTGTTTCTCAACTTTTAAAGGATGAAATAAGAAAGAGGGCACCCTATGTTGATATAATACTCGGGACAAATTCATACTTTAAGATAAAAGAGGCTATACAAAAGCAAAATTATTCTGATTTTCAATTTTATAAACAATGGATTGAAATACCCTTTGAGCCGATTTTAAGGAGAAACAATTTTTCAGCCTATGTTTCCATAATGGAAGGATGTGATAGTTTTTGCACATACTGTGTTGTCCCTTTTTCAAGGGGAAGGGAAAAGTTCAGACCTTCAAGTTCAATTCTTAAAGAGATAAGGTTTTTGGAGGAGCAGGGATTTAAGGAAGTACAGTTATTGGGACAAAATGTTGATTCATACAGAGATCCTGAGACCGGAATGGATCTTGCATCTTTATTGGAAAAGGTAGCTAAAACAAGTTCAATTCCATGGATAAGGTTCTTAACCTCACATCCGGTAAAATTTTCCATAAGAATAGCCGAAGTCATGGCAAGATATAATCAGGTTTTAAATTCAATTCACCTCCCTTTTCAGGCAGGTAGTAATAAAATATTAAAGCTCATGAACAGAGGATACACAATAGAACAATATCTTAAAATTATAAAAAAGATAAAAGAGATAGTTCCGAGTATCGCAATATCCACAGATATTATAGTGGGTTTTCCAGGAGAAACGGACGAGGATTTTGAGCGAACGGTTGAGGTTTTAAAAGAGGTTGAGTTTGAAAATATGTTTTCCTTTAAATATTCTCCGAGACCCGGAACAAAAGCTTATTATTTTGAAGATGATGTCCCTGATAAAGTTAAAACAGAAAGATTAATATATCTTCAAAATCTGCAAAAGGATATACAACTTAAAAATAATTTAAAAAAGATCGGAAAAATTTTGCGCGCTCTTACGGAAACTGTAAACAAAAAAAATTCTGATGAAACAGTCGGGAGAATTGAAAGCGGCAGAATCGTAAATATAAAGGGTGGAAAAGTAGGAGAATTCTATGATGTTTTAATAGAAGATGCCGGTCCACATAATTTAAAGGGAAGTATTTGGGAAGGTGGCTTTGAATGAATATAAATTCATAGTGGCGGGAGCAGGTTTTTCTGGGGCTGTTGTTGCAGAAAGAATTGCTAATATATTAAATGAGAAAGTTTTGGTTTATGAAAAGCGGGAACATACGGGAGGAAATGCATATGATTATTTAAATGAGAATGGGATATATGTTCACAAATACGGGCCTCATATTTTACACACAGATTCACAGGATGTAATCAATTATCTTTCTCAATTTACGGAATGGCACGGATACAGGCACAGGGTTTTTGCGAAAGTTGATAATTCTTATATCCCCCTGCCTTTTGATTTCAAAGGAGTGGAAATACTGTTGAAGGGAAAAGAGAAAAGATTAAAAAAAGCTCTCTTAAACAGATATAAAGAAGGAGAAAAAATTCCCGTTTATGAACTTTTAAAAAGCCAAGATTCGGATTTAAGGGAGTTCGGGGAATTTGTCTTTGAAAAGATTTTCTTACACTATTCAAAAAAACAATGGGGTGTTAATCCTCTTAGCCTTTCAAAGGAAGTTTTAAAAAGAGTTCCCGTTTACATAGGTTATACGAATTCATATTTTGATAATAAGTTTCAGGGAATTCCCGCTAAAGGGTTTTCCTCTCTTTTTGAAAAAATGTTAAATCATAAAAATATAAAATTAATGTTGAAAAAGGATTTTAGAGAAGATTTTAAATTAAGAGAAAGGAAATTTTACTTTAAAGGAAAAGTATTTGAGGGGATTATAGTCTATACCGGAGAAATTGATTATCTTTTTGATTTTAAATACGGAAAACTTTCTTACAGATCTCTCAGATTTGATTTTGAGGATATTTCAACCGAAGAGTTTCAACCGGTAGCTGTGGTTAATTATCCGGGGAAAGAAAAGTTTACTCGCATTACAGAGTATAAGCATTTTCTCAATCAAAAGGTAAAAATAACAACAATATCAAAGGAATATCCGGGAGAGTATAAGAGAGTTGGTGCTGATTTTAATATTCCCTATTATCCTTTTTTTGATAAAAAAAATGAGGAAATCTACCTTAAATACAAAAAAGAGGCCTCTCTGGTAAAAAATCTTTTCACAGTCGGAAGACTTGCTGAATACAAATACTATAATATGGATGATGCAGTATTAAGGGCCCTTGAAGTTTTTGAAGAGATAAAAAGGATTACTCAAAAATAATTTCAGTGTTTTCTACAGCAAGGCAAAGAATTATTGAGGGTAAAGGATGTGAGGAACTTCTTAAAGTTACCCTATAAGGCCAGCTATTAAAACCTTTTATTTTAAAAATAATTTTTCCTGACCTTTTATTTCTCATTGTAAGGATAAATTTTCTTTTTTCTGGATCTCCTTTTTTTGTTTTTTCAAGCCATGTCGTAAGTTCTTTTAAAACAGATTTCCATTTTGCCTCTGTGTTGTAAACTTTGTTATTCATGTATATAAGGAAATCTTTCTGATTGAAAGTTCCAGGTCTCTTCTTTGAAATTATATCATTTCCGCTTATATAATTAATTACTTCTGAATCTCCCAAATCAACATTTATTGAGCTTATGTAAAAAGTTCCTAATTGTTCAACTTTAAGAGTAAATTCATAGTTTTGATATTTATATGGATACCTGCTTTTGGAGAGGAATTGAGAATTACTAATATTAGTTAAAAGAAAAAATATAAGAAAGACTCCAAAGTTTTTAGTTTTTTTTAAAATTTTCACCACTACCTCCTAAACTTAACTTATACTTAATAATATACAAAAATTAGAACTCTTATTCAAATAAGAAATCTATTAAAAACAATTGTTTATAGAAATATTATTGGATTAAGATGGTTTATAGGCAAAGAGAAAAGCTTGCCTTTTATTACTTTTCTTTGCTATAATCCGCTCATGAAAACAATAGTAAAACAAGAAATAAAAAATTTTGTTTTTATAATTATAGGCTCACTCTTACTTGCGATTTCCTATGCTCTTTTTATAATCCCCTTTCATATAGTCCCCGGCGGAGTTTCAGGTATTGCCATAATAATAAACTATTTTATTAAAGCTCCAGTAGGGATTCTCACCATTGTTTTAAATCTTCCCATCCTATATTTGGGAATGAAAAAACTGGGAAGAGCATATGGAATTAAATCAATAGTTGGAATCCTTTTTTCTTATTTGGGGATTGATTTCTTTTATGAAGTGTTAAAATTCAAAAATATTCATACGACTAACAATGAAATCTTGGCTTCAATTTACGGGGGGGTGATGTTGGGTGTTGGATTGGGTCTTGTTTTTAAAGGAAGGGCATCTACCGGTGGGACGGATGTCATAGGAATGTTAATTAATAAGTATACGGGGATCAGTGTGGGAATGGGAATTCTAATAGTAGATTCTCTTATAATATCAGCCTCAGGCTTTTCCTATCACAGTCTTGAAGCCCCCTTGATCGGTTATTTGACACTGTTTGTTTCAAGTAAGGCCATAGATTTTGTTTTGGAAGGTTGGAATTATGCGAAAATGGCTTTTATAATAACTGAGAAAGAGGATGAAGTCAAAGAGCTTATTTTTAATAAAATAGGTAGAGGTGGAACAATATTTTACGGAAAAACCCTTTATAAGGAAGAGCCAAGGAATATAATAATGACTGTTATTTCAATAAAACAATTTCCTACTTTAAGACAAGAGATAAGAAAGATAGATCCTCATGCGTTTGTGATTATTTCAGATATCTATGAAGTTTTAGGAAGGGGGTTTAGAAAGAGAGTTTAACCTCTTAAAACTCCGAAAAACTCCTCTATTTTTTCTTCAGAATTCTTAAGATCTTCTCTAAGTTCACTCAGTATCTTTTCATCAATTGAAAGTATTTCCAAATCTTTTTCTTTTATCTTGTTTGGAACAGAATTACCTTCTTTTCCGATTTTTGTTTCCTGGGCGATGCTGTTGGCGATTCTCAAAAGTGCCAGATCCTGAATATTTAAATTTTCATCAACTTCTTTTGAGTGCATGTTTGCAATGGGTTTAACTATTTCTTCCGGAAACTTCCATCTTTCCAGAAGCATTCCTGCAACCTCAGTGTGATCCAGCCCTATTAATTCCTGTTCCGCATGGTGTAGGCTTTTGGGAGGATTCCCATTTGCAAGGGAAAGAGCCTTTAAGAATTCTTCGTGGAAAAATTGATCTAATACAACTTTACCGATATCATGTAATAATCCTGTTATGAACACTGTGCTACTATTTTTTCTATCAGGATATTTTTTTCTAAAATCTTCCATGCATGTAGCTGTGGCGAGGCTGTGAAGCCATAAGCCTTCAGGAGAAAAATACTCGGATTCTATACCAGAGGGAAGATTCTTCATTACTTCAAGAGATATGACAAGGGATCTGACCATATTAAAACCCAAAAGAGCCACTGCTTGAGAAATATGTTTTATCTCCCTCGAAAATCCGTAGTATGCGGAATTTGCGATTTTTAACATTTTAGAAGTCAAAGAAGGATCCTTCTGTATAATTTCAACAACATCAGAAACACTTGATTGTTCATCATCAATTGCATACAATAATTTTGTCGCTATCACCGGAATTGTCGGTAATTCCCCGATTTTAGAGTAAATTTTTTGCTTGAAAATTATCTCTTTTTCTTCTCCCATTTTAAACTTTCCCTCCTATTTCTTTAAACTTTTTATTATGAAAAAGACGAAACCTCCCATACACAACCCTAATGATAAAATCATTAAAATAATGGCTCCGATACTCACTTTGCCACCTTTTTTGAAAGAAATTTGTTTATTGCTATGTATATGATAATTACAATTAACCATTGAGACAAAACGGATAACAGACTATACTCTCCGAATATCTTATACCACTTATCTAACTTTAAGCTTTGATAGAACCACCAGGTAATAACAGCAAAAAATTCCACCGGTATAAGATACTTTACAATAAAATCAAAATATCTTCCTATTTTAATTGTGCTAATCTTATTTATAAGATTTTCTCTGAATTCCTTTACTCCATACTTTATTACAAAAAGGGAGAAAAAGAAGCCTGAAAGCATAAGCCCCAAACTCCATGTAAAATCCTGATTATTAAAAACCTTAATGGAGAGAGCCGAAGGAACTCCTAAAATAAAACTTAGAATGGCTATTGAAATTACCGCTTTCTTTCTCTTTAACCCGGAATCTATTAAAATTCTAACAGGTAGTTCAAGAAGTGAAAGCAGGGAAGTAAAAGCTGCGAATGTAAGAGACAGGAAAAAGAGAACGAGGAGAATTTGTCCCAATGGGAGATTTTTAAAAAGTGAGGGAACAGAGATAAAGGTTAATCCCTGATTTCCACTTCCCAAAACTTCAAACAATTTTTTTTCATTTCCTCCCAGTGCGTAAAAAAGAGTGGGAACAACCAAGATTGCGGCAAGAAGAGAAGCGGAATTGTTTCCGAAACCTATCGTTGCAGTCGTATAAACAGGATCATCCTTTTTGCTGGTGTAAATTGAATAAGTTAATATAAGTCCCCAGCCTGCACCTGTCGACCAGGTGGATTGTGTCAGTGCCTGCAACCAGAGATTATAATCTCCTACCTTTTTTAAGGAAGGAGAAAAAAGATAGTTCAAGCCTCTCAAACCTCCGGGAAGAGTGATTGCTCTTATAACTCCTATAATCAGGATAAAAAATAGCAGAGGTATAATGAATTTGTTAACCCTCTCAATACCCTCTGTAATTCCATAAAGTAAAATTATCCCTCCTGCGATTAAAGCGATTCCTTCATAAAAAACCGCTTGTCCTGACGAGATGAAGGTTGTCCAATATTTTTCAGGATTTGAAAGCTCCTTGAATTTGAAAAGAGAAGCATAAAGATATTTTATGCACCATCCTGTAACCACCGAATAATAAAAAAGTATAGCTGTTGAGACTGTAGCTACAAATGCTCCCATCCAGGTAAATTTTTCACCCATCCCTTTTTTAAAAGAACCCAAAACACCTTTTTGAAAATTATGGCCTATGGTAAATTCTATTAATAGAAGAGGCATTGACCAGATAAATAAAAACACCATCCATGCAATTATAAAAGAACCTCCTCCGTACTGAGTTACCACCCGCGGGAATCTCCATATATTTCCCGTTCCGATAGCCATACCAAGAGCTGCCATAATAAAACCTATTCTTGAAAATTGCTCCTTTTTCACTCTCTTTTCCCTATGCGGTTAATTTATGATAATACTAATCTTAAAAAAATATCATCATGATGTCAAACATTCCCTTTGCGCCAAAGATAAATTAAGATGGCGGACAATACAATCCTGAACATTTGGCTCTCAACGAATCTTTGAGTAAAATGGTTATTTACCTGTTTTTAATTATTTTCTTTTTTTATAAAAGAAGTTTAAAAAGAATCCAATAACATCAGACTTCAAAGTTTGCCAAAAGCTCGAATCTCCAAGGAATAAATAAATCAGAGCTTATAGTAAGCCTCACATATTAAAATCTCATACTAAATTATTGTGAATTCGAATTTTTTATAGTTTGCCTCTAAACTGCTCTTTTCTCTATATTTTTAAGGTCAGTGTGAGTGATTTTGCCTCCACTCCGTCAATCAGGTTTAATTTTCTTACAAATTCTTCTATTTTTCCGTCCTCACCTACCATCTCAAGTACAAGCAATCCTGTTTGAGTACAGTTATCAAGTACTCCGTCATGAATCCCAAGCCTTGTTTTTATCATACATCCCCAGGCTGTTAATATTTTTTGAACTTTTACCGCAACATCATCTCTGTTTAAGATAATCACTGAAACTATCGTTCTTTTTTCCATTTCCACACTCCTATTGTTAATATTCTAACAAAATAATATAAAATAATTTTATGTTTAAGTCAAGTTTTTTTTTATTTTTTAAATTTTTAGATAATTATCCGCCTATTTTTTCTCTTTTACCAACAGAGAGTAGAGAGCGGGGATGACTATGGGAGTAAACAGAGTGGATGTGGTAAGTCCGAAGATAACAGCTATAGCAAGAGGAGACAAAGCTTCGCTTCCGATGGATGTGCTTATTGCCAGAGGAAGCATTCCCAGGATTGTAGTAAATGCTGTCATCATTATTGGTCTTATTCTCAATTTTGAACCTTGAACAATAGCCTTTTTAAACTCCTGTCCGCTTTCTCTCTTCTGATTAATAAAATCAATTAAAAGGATTCCATTGTTAACAACAATTCCAGCAAGAACAATTCCCCCTAAAAATGAATTCATACTCAAAGGAGTGTCAGATATGTATAAACCCCAGAAAATTCCTATCATTGCAAGGGGAATTGTCAAAGAAATAATAAAAGGTTGCAAAAATGAGTTAAACTGACTTGCCATTACCACATATACCAGGAAGATTGCTATCATAAGAGCAATTCCGAGGGTCTTAAAAGAATCAACAATCGCTCTTGTGGCTCCTCTCTGAGAAACTGTATAGCCCTCGGGAATTTTTGTGTTTTTAATTATCTTATCTATCTCCTTTTTTAATTCTCTCTGATTTCCACCAATAAGGTCTCCCTTTATCTCAACAAATCTTTGAAAATTAAATCTCTTTATTTGCTGAGGTGTCTGTTTCAATTTAAATGATGATAGATATTTGAGAGGCAAATTTATTCCCGTTATAGGTTCAATATGAATTTCCGAAGGGGAAGGTGCAAGGGAGTTTGTTTTGACACTGAGGTCATAGGTTTCATCTTTAATATTAATCTTTCCAACTTTCAGTTCACCATATTCGGCTTTTAAATCCTGAGCAAGAAAGAATGGGCTGTAATTATAATTGGCAAGCTTTTCTCTCTTAGGAATAAAAATCAGTTCCTGTTTGCCTGGTTTTATTGATAAATCAAGATTTCGAACACCTTTTATCCTTTTGAATTTTTCAATTAAATCGAGAGCTATTTTCCTTAATACATTGAGGTCATCTCCATAAACATTAACATCAACCGCAGGTCTGACCATTCCCTCCGTAGGTTCA
>JALVQI010000214.1 GCA_027031485.1 Candidatus Aminicenantota bacterium
TAACATTGTATCTTGATATCCCATGGGACACCTCCTGTGTGGATTTTTTTGTAAATACTTGTATATTATACATCTTCACGCGGAGGTGTCCCAATCCTCTGTTTTTTTCCGGACACTACTGTATTTATTTTTTTATTTGTTTCTTAATAGTATCAAATTTTATTCTTCCCTCTCTAATAAGTTCTGGTTCTTCCGAGGAGAGATCAATTATTGTTGAGGGTTCTCCTTCAAGAGTTCCACCGTCTATATACAAATCTATTTCATCTCCAAAATAATTTCTTGCTTCCTTTATATTTCTTGCGGGAGGGAAACCTGAAATATTGGCACTGGTGGAAATTATTGGAAAATTAACATTGTATAAAACTTTCTTTAAAAAATCAGAGGAGGGAATTCTTATGGCAATCTTCCCCTCTTGAGAAACTATATAATCAATTTTTGCCCTGACTTTAAAGAGCATTGTAATAGGTCCGGGAATTAAACCCGAAGCCTTTAATTTTAAAAAAGCGGGCGGAATGAAGTTTAAAATTCCTCTTACTTTGTTTATACTATCCGTTAGTAGAATAAACGGAGATTCTCTTCTCTTAAGCCGCATAACCTTTTTTAAAAGGTCTCTTTCAAAAGCATTGGCTGAAATTCCGTAAATAGTATCAGTGGGAATACAAACAATTTTTTTGTTTTCCAAAGCTTTCACTGTTTTTTTTACTTTTAGATCCAAATCATCCATTTAATTTGTTCTTCCATTCGGGGATAAGGTTTTGGGGAATTTTCCCGGTGAAATAATCTTCAATAGCTTTAACTGACATCATTGCCATCTTTTCTCTGGTTTCCTCCGTTGCAGAACCGATATGGGGGAGAAGCACAACATTTTTTAGCTTTTTCAATTCTTCCGGAACAAATGGTTCCCTTTCATAAACATCAAAACCAGCTCCATAAATCCTCTTCTCCTCAAGAATTTTTATTAAATATTTTTCATCTATAACAGCTCCCCTTGATGTGTTTATCAGGATAGCGTCTTTTTTTAATAATTTCAATTTTTCTTTGTTGAGAAGGTGGTGAGTTTCTTTTGTCAAAGGCACATGGAGAGAGATAAAATCTGATTCGGACAAAAGATTATTTAAGTTTTTAAATGTAATGCCTAACTCCTTTTCCTCTTTCTCATCAAGTCTCGTTCTCGAATAATATAAAATATTCATACCAAACCCTTTACATCTTCTTGCAAAAGCCTTTCCTATCCTACCCATCCCTATTATTCCCATTGTTTTACCTGTAATCTCTTTTCCAAGAAGTAAATTGGGCTCCCAGCCTTTAAACTTTCCTTCCAAAACAAAATTATGTGACTCAATGATTCTTCTTGAAACAGATAGAAGAAGAGCAAAAGCAATATCTGCGGTAGCCTCGGTTAGAACTCCGGGAGTATGGGTTACATAAATACCCTTTTCCATACAGTATTCATAATCTATGTTATTGTAACCTACGGCATAGTTGGCAATAATTTTAAGGCCTGGAGAAGAATCAATTACATCTTTATCTATTGTGTCCGCAAGAAGAGAAATCAAAGCATCCTTACCCTTTATCTTCTCTATTATCTCTTCTTTTGTAAGATTTGTTTCAAAACTTCCAACAGTTAACTCAGAAATTTCCGAAAGATATTTTATAGGCTTTTCTTGAAAAGCTCTTGTTAATAAGACCTTTGGCTTCACATTTCCTCCAATATTTTACCGTATGTATCTTTGAATTTCTCTTTGATAAAATTATTTATCCTTGGTTTTTCTCCCCATTTGTCGGTTAGAATGAAAACCGGATATGCCTTGATATTATGCCTTTTTGCCCATCTGAAAATAAATCCCCACTCCATTTCGATTAATAAATTATTCTTATACTCACCTATCTTCCTGAACTCTTCCAGAGGGAAAAAGCCGGCATAATCAACTGTCATAGAAGGAGCGGAGGTCTTTGTTATTTTTTCTTCTATCCTTTGTTTTATTTCTGGCATTAGTTCTTCTGTCTGAGAAATTCTGTCTTCATACTTCAAAAAAATAAAGTTTTTTGAGGGATAAACGATATCTCCTACTTTATAATTTCCTGTAAATGCTGCTGCTCCAAAGAAGAAGATCTCTTCGATTTCATTTTTATCAGCTATTGCTTCCAGTATTGATAAGGAGTGGGAATAACCTAAAAAATCGAAAATTATCTTTTTCCCGTTCTTTTCAAAATACTTGGATTTCATTATTTCCTGTTTCGGAATGCTTTTAACAACACCCTTATCTATCATCCATGGAATTAATAATAGTTTATTCACTTTTATCTTCATACTCTTCTGAATCTTCCAGAGAAATTTCCACCTCTTTGTTGAATAAAAAGGATTTTTTATACCATTTATATACATCATACAGAAAAATCTTTAAAACTCCGGCAAACGGGATGGCTAAAATCATTCCGGTTATGCCAAAATATTCACCTGCAAATATTATTATTAAGATTATTATTAAGGGATGAATTCCTACTCTATCTCCTATTAGTTTAGGATAAATTAACCAGTCCTCAACTATCTTTATAATTGCAAAAACTAAAAGTACGAGGAGAATGGCTTTCAAGGAATGGAAATAAAAACCTGCTATAATAACAGAAAGCAGAACTCCGAAGAGTGTTCCAAGATAGGGAACTATATCCCCTAAACCTGAAATGATACCAACTAAAATGGCAAAGGGTAATTTTATTAAGGATAGACCTATGGAATATGCTATGGCCAGACCTATTGAAATTATAAGTTGTCCTCTGACAAAGGTGGAAACCACATCATTGACTTTTTTAACTTTTGTCTTAACCTCTTTTCTCATTCGAGAAGGAACAAGGTCCTCTGAAAACTTTTTTATATATGGTAATTCTTTTAGAATATAAAAAGTAAAAATGGGAATTAAAATTAAGTATAAAATACTTAAAACTATACTGTATAAATTTGAAAATAGAGAGGGGATAATTGAAGATAATCCTGATAAAAATTTCATTAATTCTTTTTCAATCTCCTTGGTTAAGTTTATCTTAACGGTGGAAGGGATTTTAAAATGTTTATCCAGCCATTCTGAAAGTTTTGAACCGGATTTAGAGGCTGTTTCCAGAAGATCCGGTAAATTCTTAGTAAAATCATTAAACTGATTTACTATTATTGGTATAATCCAAACAAACAGACCTATTATTAAGAGTGAAAAAAGCATAACAAGAATAAAAGAAAGTACCCCTCTGTTTAAAAAAAAGGATAGTATCCCTTTATTGAGGAAATTCGCCTTCTTTTTTATTTTTTCTATTTCTTTAAGAACCGGATCGAGTAAATAAGCCAATAAAATTGAGAATAAAAGCGGAGCTAAAATAACTTTAAAGGCTGCAAAAAAAACAAATATCAGGAATGAGACAAAGAGAAAGATAAGTAAATTTATAATAGCATCATACTTTTTGTAAAAGCTTTTATTTTCCATTGTTTATCACTTTAAAACCCATTTTTATATAGCCATATGTTGCTATTAAAACCAGGATTAATGTTATTATATACAAATAGTTTAAAAATATGCATGTCTTATGAATGTAGTTAAAGAATAACACAAAAAATATTGTCAGATCTTCAGAAACAGTTGCAGCTTTCCCCCATATGGTAACTTTAATGATAATATCATCCTTGAGTAAAAATATTATACCTATTCCCAACATTATTATGATTTCTCTTGAAACAACGAAAATTGTAAGCCATGTGGGAATGGTATTGGCAAGCTTAATAGATTTTAAGCTTAATGAAATGTACATCGTCAAAGACATTATTTTGTCAGCCAAAGGGTCAAGAAATTTTCCTACATTTGTGACCTCTTTTCTCCTTCTTGCAATATAACCATCGAAGAAATCTGTAATAGCCGCAATTACATAAATAAAAAATGCCCAATTGGTTTTCTCATAAACAATAGCTACAAGGATAATTGGAGTTAAAAAGATTCTTAATAGGGTTAGTTCATTGGGCAGTATGAAAAGTTCCCTTTTGAGATATTTGAATTTTTTTAATTTCATTTTTCCTCTGCTGTCATTAATAAAGAGGAAATCCTTTCTATAATCAGCTCAAGTTCTTTTCCGGTTATTTTTTTTGTAGGATAGAAATTTCCTTTATCATCCAATCTCATCAATCCGTTTTTCACAACAAAGTTAATATATTTTCTTTTAAAATGATATTTCGGGACATCTTTTATTTTAACTCTACCATAATAACTCAATCCTTTGATTCTTAGTTTTCTTAAGAATCTGTATAATATTTCTGCCATATCCAAACGCGTAATTTCCTTTTTACAATTGAAATTGTGATTCCTTTCAATTTTCATGATTCCTGTGAATACGATTTTTGTGATAAAGTCCTTTGCCCAGGAGGCACTTATATCCAGTATTATCCTCGGTTTTTGAGGTAAAGTATCTATTTTGCTATTAAATTTTGAATACAGTATTGCCGCCAATTCTTCTCGAGTGATACTCTCTTTGTCCTTAATGCTTTTTATATATTTATCAATTTTTAAGGATTCAAGTTTTGCCTTCCAATCATAATACAATCTCTCAAATTCAAGATCATCAGGATAATCTTTATAAAGTTCTTCCATTTCAATGATTGCACTTGAATACATCTCTTTTTTAAACAGAGATTTGGCATATATTGCCCTTATGTCTTTTTCCGGTGTTTTTTCATAGTTTATAAGTTTATTGTAATGTGTAATAACCTTTTCATAATCTCCTCTTGAAAAATAATATCTGATTAGCTCTTTCCTGAGTTTTACAATCTCAGGAGATATAAAAAGTAATTTTTCGATTATCTTTGCTCTTTTATTTTCATCTTTTTCAGAATCTAATTTTTTTAAGAATTCTCCCGATAATATTCCTTTAATATATTCAACTTTGCTCTGTATATATGGATTACTCTCTTCACTTATCTCAAGCGCTTTTTTATAAAAATAAAAAGAATCTTCAAGTTTATTTTCTAATTCTTTTAATTGAGCCATACCTGCGAAAGCCGAAAAGCTCTCCTTAATCTCAAGGGCTTTATTAAAATACTCTTCACTTTTTGAAAAATTTTTTAACTCTAAATAGGAATAGCCTAAGCCTAAGTATCTTGTATAATCATCACTTAAAGAATTGAAAAATTTCACGGCTTTTTCAGGTTTGTTCTTCTCAAGAAGTATCCAACCCTGAGAATTGGACAGTTCTATATCACCGTATAATCTGATTGGAGGAGACTTAGTAAAGCAAGCATAAAATGTTAGGAATGATAAGAGTACTAAAAGAATGAAAACTTTTTTCATAGAACTTCGCCTTTTCCTTTTAATTTCGGTAAAAATTTTATCATATCTTCGTGTTTAATGTAAACATCAATGATAATACTATCTCCCGTATTCTGTTTTTTTACGATAAAACCCCAAACTTCTAAGTTTTTTACAAGATCTTCAAAATTTTTACTTATCTTGAATCTGAACAAAGAAAATTCACTAAAAAGCACCCCATCTATCTTCTTTAAAAGTTCACCAACCCCCCAGCCCTTTTTTGCTGAAATAAAGACCTCTCTTTCCGCATTCCTGTTTTTATTCAACAAAAGTTTTCCATCAGAGATTTTATCTATTTTGTTGAATACATTAATCATGTTTTTATTGAAAAGATTAATTTCATCAAAGGTTCTTTTTACAGACAAGATATTCTCCTCATATCTTTCATTACTATAATCTATTACGTGAAGTATAAGGTCTGATTGAATCATCTCTTCCAGAGTGCTTTTAAATGCTTTAACAAGCTCCACCGGAAGCTTTTTAATGAATCCTACTGTGTCAGAGATAAAAAATTTTAATCCGTTTTTTAAATTAACAACTCTTGTAAGAGGGTCCAATGTTGAAAATAATTTTTCTGACACAAGATACTCTTCGGAGGATAAAAGATTAAAAAGAGTTGTTTTGCCTGCGGAAGTATAGCCTGCGAGGGAAACAATGGGGATTTTAGATTTTTTTCTCTTCTCTCTATGAAGATTTCTTCTTTTTGCAATTTCTTTTATTTCTTTTTTTATCTTTGAAATTCTATCCCTGATTCTTCTTCTTTCATACTCTAACTTTTTCTCCCCGGGTCCTCTTGTTCCGATTCCACCTCCCAGTCTTGAAAGTTCCACTCCTTTTCCTGTTAATCTGGGTAAAAGATACATAAGCTGCGCCAATTCAACCTGAAGCTTACCCTCTTTGCTCCTTGCTCTCTGGGCAAAAATATCTAAAATCAATTGAGTTCTGTCAATAACTTTCAAACCAATCCTGTTTTCAAGATTTCTATACTGAGCAGCAGACAATCTATCATCAAAAATCACAACATCAAAATTGAGCTTTCCCTTCAATGATAAAATTTCATTAAGCTTTCCTTCCCCCATATAATATTTGGGATTGATTTTTTCTCTGTGTTGTAAAAATTCTCCCACGACCTCAGCACCTGCTGAAACTGCAAGTTCTTTTAATTCAATTAAGGATTCCTCTGCATCTTTTCTTCTGGTTGTCCCTGTGTAAACACCTATAATGACAGCTTTTTCCATCTTATCTCTCTCTTAATGTATTCTGATATTTTTCCTGAATCATCCGGATTAAAGTGTTGAAAGCCTTTCTCTTTTTTAAACCAGACTATCTGTCTTTTGGCATAATGTCTCGTATCTCGCTGCATTAATTCAATAGCCTTTTCTCTATCGATTTCTCCTCTAAGATATAGTATTACATACCTGTATCCAATGGATTGAAATGCAGGGCACTGCTCATTATACCCCAGAGCCACAAGTTTTTTTACCTCTTCTATCAGTCCTTCCTTGAACATCTGGAGAACTCTTTTGTTAATTTTTTCATACAGAATCTTTCTCTTTTCATTTACAAAAATTTTAATCGGATATAGTTCTTTAAGAGGTGATTCAGTGGCTTTGAAATTTTCTGTTAAACTTTTACCTGTTTTATAATATACCTCCAGGGCTCTGATAATTCTTATTTTGTCGTTTATATTAATTTTTTTTGCATATTCAAAATCAATTTTTTCCAATTTTTCATATAAGAAATCCCATCCTTTTTTTTCACCTTCTATCTTTATTTTTTCTCTTAAGGTTTCGTCCCTTTCTCCATCCGGAAAAAGTCCGTATAAAAGAGAATGAATATAAAGTCCCGTTCCTCCCACAACAATCGGTACCTTTTTCTTTTCAATAAGGTCTAATATTACATCACTTGCTAATTTCATATAATCATAGGCCGAAAATCTTTGATTTCCATCGAGAAAACCAAAAAGATGATGTTTGACCTCTTTAAACTCTTCCTCACTCGGTTTTCCTGTCCCTATGTCAAAATCTTTATAAATCTGCCGTGAATCTGCGTTAACTATTTCCCCGTCAAACTCTTTTGCCATTTTGATAGCAATTTTCGTTTTTCCTATGGCTGTGGGTCCTCCGAGAATGATGTAGAATTTATTTTCTTTGTTCATAGAGTTAAAAAACGAAACAATGTTTTTTCCCCTTATAAAGCTCTTTTATTCTAAAATTTTCCATTATCATCTTTTATATCCTTTATCATTGAGATTATCTTTTCTTCATACTCTTTTCCCAGGACTCTCTTTACCGCGAGGGTTTCTGCCATTAAAAGATCATCTAATAATTTTAATAAAACGGTCCTTCTTTTATCCCTTTTTATTGTCCAGAGAGATTTAAGAAGTTCCTCTTCATCCAGCGCACCTGTTTTTTTAAGGGTAATGTTTGAAAAAACATCGCCTCTGTAAAGAGTAACTTCACCAATATTTTTTTCAATTATCCTTTCTCCGATGGGACCAACCTCTCTCAAGATTGCATGGTAAATATATGAAAAGATATTATTAAACTTTCTTATTATTTTAACAAAGTCCTCTTTTTCGCTGTTTTTTAATGGAATAGGAGTGACCATAGTAACATTTTTATCGGATGTTATGAGATTGAAAGATCTTAAAATATAGAGAACCCTTAAAGTTTCAATCTCTCCGATGTCGGAAACCTCAATGATTTCATCAACACTTCTTTCTCCATTAATGAGCATGGCCACATACTCTTCGTAAGGTTCAAGTACTATAGGTCTTTTTTTGTATTTTTCATCATTCAATAAAAATTTTATACCTCTGTCTTTTAAATAATGATAAAAAACATCATAATTAGTGACATTTCGAATCCCTTCAAGTATTAAGTCAGGAGTGTTTTCAGTGAGAACAATGGCCTCGGTTATACTGGGTTCACCTTCAAAAAAATCAAGTTCTCCTTCTGACCAGTTAAAAATAGAATAAAAAATTACTTTTAGTTGTTTTTTCACACTTTCCCATAATTTTGCAGGAGTAATTATATTCATTTCCACTAAAACTCTGCCCAGTCTCTTTCCACTTTCATGCATAATCACAAGCGCATTTGATAACTGTTTTTTAGTGATTTCTCCTTCCTTTAATAATAGAGCTCCAAGGCTTTCTTCTCTATTGTTTGTTTTTGAAAAAATAATTTTTCCTCTTTTTATTATAAATCCTTTTTCCTCTTCTCCATTTTTAACATTGAGAACACCGGACAGTTTTTTCTGATATAGATAATAAATTATTTCAGGAAAAGGCTTTTCTCTTAAATTTTCTTTAAACTCTACATTAAATTCATTAATCATTTTTTTCTTCTCTGAAAATCTCTGCTTCAAAGACCTCTATTTCAACTCCTCTTTTCCATTCATCAAAAGGGAGACCTGCCTTGAGGCATCCGTTAGAAAGATACTCTTCTAAATTCCAGCCCTGCTCTATGGGAACCTGAGGTAATAATAACCCTCTGTTTCCTCCTTTGGAAACTATGATCCCATGTTTTCCAATCTCTATTTCTGAATAATTTTCAATTCTTTTCGGAAGGGTTAGCACAGAAATTTCAATGTTTAAGTCTTTCATTTCTTCCAGTCTTATAGGCTCAAAACGCCAATCTTCGGTA
>JALVQI010000215.1 GCA_027031485.1 Candidatus Aminicenantota bacterium
CATATGCTCTGAAAGTATCCACAAGCTCTTTTTCCATCGGACGGTTGAAGAATACTATTTTCCCCTTTAACTTATCTTTTACCTTTTTTAATTCATCTATTCCCTTCACTTCCATAACATTACCTGATATCCAGTTTCCGTTGGTACTTACACTTGGGCCGAGAGATGCTATATGAAGATTTATCTTTTTACCTGAACTTTCTATTATTTCTGCCTCTTCTATGCTTCCTCTCTCCCAATGGTCAACCAATGTTGGCTGAAGCCATACCTTTGAAAATCCTAATTTCTCAATCTCCTTTTTTGCCCAAAAAAGAGACTTTAATGAATTTTCAGAACCACTCAATCTCGGGCCAAGGGATGCAAGCTTCTTTAAAAAATTGTATCCCCAATCTGATTTTAAAGCCTCTTTAACAAAAGTTTTTGAAATATTTAAAATTTCTTCTTTTTGATTTTGAGAAAAAGTGAAAGATGATAAAAGAAAAAGGGAAAAAGTCAAAACAATGAATTTTCTCATTAATACCTCCATCTGGATAAAATTATTTCCATTTTATTCCAAATATTGCCTTGAATCAAGGTTTAATTCTGCGATTGAAGTTACAATTTAAAAATGACACAAATTTTTTAGGGGTAACATATTGACATTTTTATAGTATAATAAACCCTTAAATTTTAAAAAGGAAATGAAAATGAGAAAAGGTGTAAAAAGAGAGATTCTATACTTTGTTTCAGGTATTATGTGGAGTGGGGTGGGTATTATGCTCAATATTCTGTCTTTTGGGTGGTTTTTAAAAACAGAGGGTAAATTAAAATTTTTCTCAATCGGGTTTGCTTTTGTTTCAGCTTTTTTAATCTCATTTTTTGGTTTTAATTATCTTGCAAGAAAGAATATTAAGAGGATTTACAAATTTCCTGATTATACCTGTATATTCAATTTTCAGGAGGTGAAAAGCTATTTTCTTGTGATTTTTATGATTGCTCTCGGATTATTCATGAGAAAAAGCGGTTTTTTTTCAAAAGAAATTCTGATTTTTGTTTATACGGCTATCGGAACAGCCCTCTTTATATCAAGTTTTCTTTATTTTGGAGAATTTTTTAAACATTTAAAAGAAATTAGAGAATAAAAAAAGAGGAGGTTTTTAACCTCCTCTTTTTTAAGCTTTTCGCACAATAAATAAGTTTTCAGACTTTCAGTCGTTTTTTGATTCTGTTAAATGTTTTTTCCCCTATACCCTTTACCTTCATAATATCTTCGATCCTTTTGAATTTGCCATTTTTCTTTCTGAACTTGATAATCCTTTCGGCAATCTTATTCCCGATTCTTGGCAAAGTAACAAGTTCCCCAATTCCGGCTGTGTTAATGTTAACAACTTTTACGGAGACCTTTGTTCTTGAATAACTCTTTCCTTTTTTCTGAGATGAAGCTTTTGCGGCGGAAAAGCCAAAAGAGGAAAACAGGAAAAATAGAAGGATTAAAAGGGTAGCTGTTTTCTTAAGATTTTTCATTTTAACACCTCCTTGATTAATCTGATACTCCAACAGTTCAAAAACTGTACCAATCGTAGTTAGAGGCTAAAGCAGCATGGTTTGTACCTTAATATTTTATTATTTTAAAAAAGAGTTCTTATGATATTTGATTTAATGGGTTTTTACGTAAAAAATATTTTACAAAACCATCCTGGTTTTATAATACATTTTGGCCTTAGTAAAATAAATTTTACGTAAAAAACCATGTTTTTGTAAAGTAAATTTTACAAGCCCGTGAAAAGTCATAAAAATAAGTTAAAAAAAGAACTGTTTTCAGCCAGAAGTTTTATGGAATACTTTTTGAAAATATTTTTTACTGTTTCAAGGAGGTTGAAAATGGAAAGGGGTTTTTCCTATATTGAAATACTTGTTTCTGTTTTAATTATTACATTAATTATTATATCTTCAACATACACACTATCTTTCATGCTCAGGCTTGAAAGGATTTCCCAAAGGTATAAAAAACTTTGTTTTTATTTGAACAGGTATTGGGAGCATACTGAAACCGGATTAAAAAAGGCAGATGTGGAAAGATTTTTTAAGGTGAAAGAAGATGAGGACAGGGATTGTATTATTTTTGAATTAAAGGATAAAAAGAGCGGAAGAATTTTTTATATCTATAAATCAAAAATAATAAATTTTTAAGGGGGTAACGATGAAAAAAGGAGCAAGTTTGATTGAGGCTATGGTAAGCCTGTTTTTGGGAGGTTTTATTATTGTTGCCGGGAACAATTTTCTTTTAAATCTGAAAAGTGTGGGTAAGAAAGTTGAAAATTCTCTAATGTCTGTTTCAGAAAAAAGCCTTTCTCTTTTTCAAATAACCTCCATTGTAAAAAAAGCCGGGGAAGGAATTCCTGTGGAATTGGGGGTGTCGATTGAAGACAATATTCTAACAATAAGAAAATCCGAAAAAAAGTATTATAGTTTAAAAGACAGTAAGGTAGGGGACTTGAATATTGAGATTCACTGTCCTGAATGCAGAAGTAGAAAAAAGCTTTTGATAGGAGGGGAAATTTATAAAATTCATTCAGTTAAAGGAGCGCTTGTAACTCTTGAGGAGAGACTAAAAAGGTCAGTTAAAAAAGGGGAAGGGATTACTCTTTTAAAGGAGTATTGCTTTAATTCTAATTCAGACGGACTTTATATGAAGATAGACAGAGGGAACTTCCAGCTGATTTCAAAAAATATTTTTAATATTTCTTTCTCAATGTTTACAAAAAGTGTTGTTAAATTTTCAGGGAAGGAGAGAACGGGAAAGAGGATTCAGGATTTTGAATACTATATTTATCTCCCTTATATTTCAACAAACGGAGGTGAAAAATGAAAGGCTTTTCTTACCTCTACGCAGTATTCTTTGTCGGTTTTTTATCCACTGTAGTAGTTTCATATTTTACGGGTGTAAGCACCTCTTATCTTTCACAAAAGAGAATTCTTAATGAATCTTACTATGATTCAATTTCAAGGGAATTTCTTTCTATGGTTGCAAATCAGATTATTAAAAAAATCAATTTTGTTCCTTTCAGGGTTGAAAGCCTTGCTGAGCTTGGAATCTTTGATAATTCTCTCTATTATCTGGAAATCGGGGAAATCAGGGCAAAGGTAAGACTTCTAATTAAAAAAGAGGAGCTTGTTAAAAGTGATAGCTACAATAAAATAAAGGCCAGAATCATCCTTTATTCCATGGCTGATATGTTAAGAAATAATAAAATTTATTCTTCGGAGATTAATTTTGTTATTATATCAGGTCATCTTCCCTTTAATATGTTTGCCTCCGGGAAAAATCTCGGAAGTGTAAAATTCTTTTTTCCCTACCATAACCCTGAATTTTACAGGGATGTATCTCCGGAATTTGAAATAGATAGGAAAACAGCATTGAAAAGTCTTTTAAAACTTAATCAGGATGAGGATGTGAATAATTCAACTTTAAGAAAATTACTTAAATTAAAAAAGTCGGATATGCCTGTTGTTGATGGTTTATATATAGGTGAGAGTGATAATGGGAATTTTTTATATTTAAAGGGAGAGGTGGAGAGATTGATTTTGGGAATAGATAATGATTTTCAATTTATCTATGCGGAAGAGAGCGGAAATAGGATATTGATAAAGTTCAAACCCGAAGAGAATAATTTTTTATATCTTAAAAATGAAGAATCAGGAAAAGTAAACGGAGCATTTTCGGGAAATATACTTGTTGAAGGTAATATTCAGGAGTTATCGTCCGGAAAAATTGTTGGTTCTGATATTGTTGAGGATAGTGAGGTTGATGCTGTAAAGGATGGTGTTAATTTGAATATTTTTGTTGGAGGAGGTTTTAAAGTTTATTCTTCTTTAAAGTATGAGGGCATATCCTTAAAAAAAGGGAAATTTGTAAGAGAGAAAACAAAATTAAATCTTATTCAAAGCGACAGAGGGCTCTTTTATGATAACTCTGATGACTCTGAAATTGAGTTTTTATTTTCGGAAAATAGTCCTGAGATACATGCTAACATATTTTTAAAGGGGAGGAATTATACAAACAGAGCATTCTCAATTTTCGGCTCAATTTTTTCCGAATATCCTTTTTTGGTCAATCCTCCTGATTTTACTGAGGATCCTTTGAATTACATTGACACTCAAAATTTTGATATTTTCCCGCTTTCAACTTCGGATATTACCATCTTAAAGAGTCTGAACATTGAAAAGATAGAGGAGGTATTCTGATGGATAAAAGGGGATTTGGAATTCTGGAAACTGTTGTTGTTATATTTATTTTAGCGCTTATTTCATCTGTTTTCGCAAATATGATAGGTGATTCATTGAAAAAAACAAAACAAAAGGCAATGACCTATTCTGTAAAGACAGCGATTGAAGGAGTAAGAGTTCAATCAATTTTGAAAGGGGAAAAGTTAAAAATAAAGTTTTACAAAAATTTTTTCAGAGTTTACAGATATGAAAAGGGGAAATGGAAAAAACTAAAAGATATTTATTTTTCAGGTCTCAGGCTAAAAGCAAACAATTCTCCTATTTTTTACCCATATGGAACAGTTTCAAATCTTTTCACTCTCTATGTTGAAAAAGATGGTTTTATTAGAAAAATAACTATGAATATTAATGGAAAGATATACGTTAAGTAAAAAACTTTGGAGGTAAAAAATGAAGAGAGTTGAGGATTATGATGTTTTTGTAAGAGCCCATCAGCTTAATCTAAAACTTATAGGGCTTGGAGATTTGAAAGATCATTCAGAAATTTTTGAAAAAGCAAAAGGGGTTTGCACCAATATTCTCTTGAATCTGAAAAGTTCGAAAGCCTATGGAGAGATATTTTTTGAATCAATGAAAAAGGCGCAGATATATGCTACATGGCTTGAATACTATCTTTTGCTGTTAAAGGATCTTAAAGTTTTGAAAGAAGAGAATTACAATGAATTTTCCGAAAGTATCACTGTTATTCAAAAAATGATTTACGGAATCCTGAGAAAAGAGAGGAAGGATTGAATATTAAATGATAATATTTGTAAGAAAGGTCTATATAACTATGAGCTTCAAACCTTGAGCTTTGAGCTCATCACAAAGAATGTGGCTAATAAATTGTAATCAATTAATCTATTAAAAGAATAACTGCAAACAGCAACAAACCAATAACCTTAAAAATAGGCTCAGTGCTATGGGCTCAACGCTCGGTACTATTTTTGTCCGCCAGAGTTATGACACGGATATTCAAGCATTGGGTAAAACAAAGGAACCTTTAATTATTCCACCGGGTAAATACACAGGTTTGCAACGATGGTTGTCTAAAATAGAATAATTTTTGGCAAAATGGAAAATTGTAAATAAAAGCATATTCTATTATAATTTGAGATGAAAATATTTAAGGAAAAGTTAAAAACACTTTCGGAAAATTTTAAAAGAGGGTTATCCTCCATTTTTTCAAAAGGTGATATTGAAACTATAGTGGAGGAGCTTGAAGAATTTTTGATTCTTTCTGATGTGAGCCTTGATGTGACCGAAGAAATTTTATCCGGATTAAAAAGGAGAGTAAGAAAGGGAGAGAACCCTCAGGAAGTTTTAAAGGAGGAGATTAAAAGCATACTGGATATCCGAACAAAAAACTATTTTCTTTCGGAGGAAAAATTTATATCTTTGATTGTCGGGGTTAATGGCGGAGGAAAAACAACTTCTGTTGCAAAGTTAGGCTATTTTCTCAAAAAAAATGAAAGAAAAGTCCTTTTTGCAGCTGCGGATACTTTCAGAGCGGCAGGAGGTATACAGCTGGAACAATGGGGAGAAAAATTGGACATTCCGGTCATTTCAGGAGAAAAGGGAGCTGATCCTTCCTCCGTTGTTTTTAATGCTTTGCAATCATACAAAAAAAATAATTTTGATGTATTGCTAATAGATACGGCAGGAAGGGTTCACACAAAAGAGAATCTCATGAATGAATTGGGGAAAATCAAAAAGGTTATCAATAAGGAATTTCACGATGAACCGAAAGAGGTATTGTTGGTTCTTGATGCTACAATAGGTCAGAATGCTATTGTTCAGGCAAAGGAGTTTATGAAATTTTCCGGATTAACCGGGATTATTCTTACAAAGATGGATGGAACGGCAAAGGGAGGAACAATAATTTCCATTGCCAGGGAATTTTCTTTATCTGTAAAATTCATAGGAATAGGTGAGGGAATTGAGGATTTTCTTCCGTTTTCCCCTGAAGAATATAGCAGGTTTCTTTTCGGATAATGAGTAAGCATTTTTATATGAATCTTGCAATAGAGCTTGCAAAAAAAGGCTTTCTTTATACAAGTCCCAATCCTCTGGTGGGTGCTGTTTGTGTTAAAGATGGGAAAATCGTTTCAAGTTCATATCATTATAAATTCGGGGAGCTTCATGCTGAGAGAAAGTGTTTGATGAGAGATTTTGATTTTTCGGGGGCTGAGCTTTATGTTAATCTTGAGCCCTGTTCCCATAGGGGAAAAACCCCTCCCTGCACTGACATAATAATAGAAAAGGGAATAAAAAAAGTTTATATAGCTCATGAAGATCCCAACCCGAAGGTTAAGGGAATTGAGGTTTTAAGAGAAAATGGAATTAGTGTGGAGTTAGGGATTCTAAAAAGGAAAGCTATTGCTTTGAATCAGGCCTTTTTATGTAATATGATTAAAAAGAAACCTTATATTACATTAAAGATAGCAACATCGCTTGATGGCAAAATGGCGACTTTTTCCGGAAAATCAAAGTATATTAGTTCTCAAAATGCATTAAAGTATGTTCATCTTTTAAGGGCGGAAAATGATGCTATTCTTGTGGGAATAAACACAGTGCTGAAAGATGATCCTGAGCTAACCGTAAGACTAAAAGGATATGAAAAAAAGATAAAAAGGGTTATTCTTGACTCAAAATTGAGGTTTTCTATGAGCTCGAAACTTTTCAAAACAAGGGATAAATCCGAAATCATTATTTTCACTTTAAAAAGTTCGGATAGAAAGAAAAAAGAAATATTAAAAAACGAAGGGATTGTTATCAGGGAAGTTGAGGAAGACTCAAAAGGTGTTATGGCTTTGGATGAAGTCATCAAGGAGCTTTACAAGATGAATGTCGGAAAACTTCTTGTTGAAGGTGGAGCAAAAGTGGCTTCTGCATTTTTAAAGGAAGGAAAGGTCGATAAGATTATTCAGGAAATAGCTGTGAATAAGATATTAGGAGGAGATTTTTCATATTCAACAGGGTTGAAGTTTGATACTCCCGACGATGGGAAAATTATTAAGGACTGGAAAATTTATGATATGGATGATAATATAATTGTAGAAGGATCAATAAATGTTTACGGGTATAATTGATAATTTAGGAAAGGTTGAAAGTTTTATTAATGCTTCACTTAAAATAATTCCCGAAGATAAGGAGAAATATTCTGATGTTGTCATAGGAGAGAGTATTGCCATTAATGGGGTTTGCCTTACCGTGGAAAAAGTCGGGAATTTTTTTCTTGAATTTTTTGTCTCAAAAGAGACTCTGGAAAAAAGTAATCTGAAATACTTAAAAAAAAGTGATTTTGTTAATCTGGAGAGAGCTATGAAAATAGGAGACAGATTTTCAGGACACATTGTTCAAGGCCATGTGGAAGGAGAAGGAATTTTTATTAATAAATTCAGAAGAGGAGAGGGCTTTAGATTTGAGTTTATTATCCCTGAAAATTTAAAAAAGTTCATAGTTGAAAAGGGCTCCATAACAATTAATGGAATAAGTCTGACGGTTGCCGATATTTCAGGGGTTAAAATAGGGGTTGAGATTATCCCTTTTACCTTAAATAATACTAATTTAAAGTATTTGAAGACAAGGGACAGGGTTAACATTGAAACAGATATAATTGGAAAATATTTGTATAATTGGTATAATACTGAAAGGAGATAATAATGAAAATATCTAATGTTGAAGATGTCCTGGATGATATAAGAGAAGGAAAGCCTGTAATAATTGTGGATGATGAGGATCGTGAAAACGAAGGTGATTTTTATGTTGCAGCTGAAAAGGTAACCCCCGAAATAATCAATTTCATGGCCAAAGAGGGAAGGGGGTTGATATGCCTTACTTTAACGAACAAGAGAGCGGATGAATTGGATCTTCCCTTAATGGTGGGAGATAATTCATCAAGATATGGAACAGCTTTTACTGTGTCAATTGATTATAAAATCGGTACAACCACGGGAATCTCCGCCTATGACAGAGCGGCAACGATTCTTGCAGCTGTTAATGATGATGTAAGACCTACGGATTTTGCAAGGCCGGGACATGTCTTCCCGTTGAGAGCAAAGGATGGGGGTGTACTTGTAAGAGCAGGGCAAACAGAGGCTTCGGTTGATCTTTCAAAATTAGCAGGGTTAAAGCCTGCAGGCGTTATTTGTGAAATAATGAATGAGGATGGCTCTATGGCAAGATTACCACAATTGGAAAAGATAGCACAAAAATTTAATATTAAGATTATTAGTGTTGCAAATATAATTAAATATAGATTAAGAAATGAGATTTTAGTTAAAGAGGTCGCAAGGGCAAAACTTCCGACAAAGTATGGTAATTTTGAAATAGCTGTTTTTGTAGATAAAATGAAGGGAAAAGAAAATGTTGCGTTGATTTCGGGGGAGATAAGAGAGGATAAACCGACTCTTGTCAGAGTTCATTCAATGTGTCTTACAGGTGATACCTTTGGCTCGAAAAGATGCGATTGCGGAGACCAACTTCATACGGCAATGAGGAAAATTGCGAAAGAAGGGGGCGTGCTTTTATATCTTCTTGAACATGAAGGCAGAGGAATAGGTCTGACAAACAAAATTAAAGCTTATGCTCTTCAGGACCAGGGGCTTGATACTGTTGATGCAAACATTAAATTGGGTTTTAAAGAGGATTTGAGGGATTATGGAATAGGTGCTATGATATTGAGAAAATTGGGGGTAAGAAAAATGAAGCTTTTAACCAATAATCCGAAAAAGCTGGTTTCTTTGAAAGGATATGGATTGGAAGTAGTCGAACAGATCCCCATTGAAATTGATCCGAATGAAATAAATTATGATTATTTAAAGACTAAGAAAGAAAAAATGGGGCATAAATTAAAGAAAATTTAATCACAGGAGTTTATTTATGAAGAGGGAAAAAATTGAGAATTTAAAAAAAGAATGTTTGAAGGTAAAGGGAGCAAAGAGGGCTCACTGTCTTAAATCTCTATATGAAGAGGGGTTTAGGGGAGTAAAATTTTACAAGCAATTTGAAAATGATAATAATGCTGCTGTAAAGGCGGTTTTAAGAAGAATTTTTAAGGAAATAGATGGCGGTACCAAAAGTGAAGAAATTTCTGAAGTTGATAGGATAAAGAAAAGTATTGAATCCGCAAATAAAAAAGAGAAAAAAATAGAGATTATAAAGGAAGCCTTAAATCACAATGAGGATATAAGGAAAGAAATTTTGTTATTTTGTTTAAATGATCCTTCGTGGGAAATCCGGGATTGGGTATCAAATATTATTGCTGAGGATATGAGTTTTTCCAATGAGGAAATTTATAAGCTTGTGGAAAATCCATTGTGGATAATAAGAAAAGAGGGAATTAAGATTTTAGGAATAAGAAGAGATGAGAAAGTTTTTGAATACAGGGATAATTTTTTGAAAGAAACAAACACTGATATTAAGATCACATACATAGAAGCTGTTGAAAAGGTAGGGGGAAAAAAAGCTCTCTCTGTCGTCTATAAATTCAAGAAGGATAATAACCAGTGGGTGAAAAAGAGAGCCGAAAAGGCAATAGATGAGCTTTTGAAAAGAGAGCAGAATATTAAATAGCCAATAGCCTTGAGCCATGAGCCTTGAGCTAATTACAAGGAATGTAGTTAATTTCTTGTTATTAATTATTTTCTTTATTTGATTCGTATTAATTTAAAAAAACAGCGAACCACAATAAATATTGTAGGGGCAATTCGTGAATTGCCTCTACAGTTAATTATATTTAAATAAAATATAATGAATTATGATAAATTTTTAACATTCAAGATAGCTCAACTCTTAATGCTATTAAATTGCCGCCCTGCTAATACCTTTCAAGTTAATATAGGCGGATGTTTTTTTATAGATTTTTTAATAATTTTTCGGAAAAATTAGAGTTTATGGAGTAATCCGTACTATGTAGGGAGAAAATTATTAATTATTTATTAAGAAATCTGATATTATTCCGATACATTGAATTAAGTATTGGTCTAATAAAAAAATTTTCGGAAATTTCAATTTTTTTGTGTCTTTATTATATGAAAGAAATTTTTGGGGGTGAAATTATGAAATTACAAGAAGCATTAATTAAGAAGAAAGATTTGGAAACAATAAAGGAGGAACTTTACAGTAACCTGAGAACTCTCTCTGCTTTAAGGAGAAAGGAAATATCTGAGGAGGAAAAGAAAGCTGAGGTTGAAAGATTCCTTGAGCATATTAAAAATTTAAAACAGATTATCAGGAAGACTACTGATATGCAGATAAAGATACAGAGGGCTGGTTTTAAAGCGGGGATAAAAGATAAACTTGTTGAGCTTGAAGAGTTGAGAAGATACTATAATCTGCTTGACTCTCTTTTGCAAAAAAGCCCGATGGGAAAGGTTGAATGGAAAGAGCTTGAAAGAGGGTTCTACGATGGTGGGGTTGAAGAGGTTGAGGTTTTTTTACCCATAGATAGAGAGTGGATTGAAAAAGAGAAAAGAGAAGTTAAGAGAAAGATAATGAAACTTGATACTGAAATTCAGGGCTTAAATTGGAAAGTGGATGTTAAGCTATAATCCTGAAGAAACTCAGGAGACTTAACTCCCTTTCGGCGGAAAAGGGGAATGGTTATTGAATTGATATTTGAAAACCCGGGATGTCTCCAAGGAAAAAGGTGGCATTATATAGGAAATAAATTTAAATTTTTGCCAAAATATTTGGAGACGATAGGAAAGAGGGTATAGGACATCAGTTGGCTGTTCCCCTTCCGCTATTTTTTTTCTTGCAAAAAAGAGAAAAATTTGAGTAAATGGACTTACAAAGATTAATGAGCTGATCAGAAAAGTTCAAAGCAGCGTAACACACCGGAACCTCATTAAATTTTAAGGGTTTTTGAAAATTTTACCTAAATTTTTTAGGAGGTGTGTTATGCCAAAGAATTTATTAAACAATTTAATCAAAAGAGGGGTTGGGTATCTCTCAAAAAAAGAGTTTGATATTCCATCTGAAATCATTGAAGATATAGTAAGTGAAGTTGTTGAAAAATTAAACGGAAATTCTACATTCCAAGAGCTTATCAGGAAAAATAGAGGAAAAGCATACTCATATTTTTACAGAGCCCTTTACAATAGAAGTATTAACTATCTGAAGAGGGAAAATAAAGACCTTCCTCTCAAGGTATGGGCAAAAACCACATTGAAGGACCCTCTCTTCTATGCAATTATGGTTGAAAGTGAACACAAAAGCTATGATTTGGTAGATGAGCTTTTATCTGATAGAAAGATGAGAAGAGACTTGTTTCTTGTTTATCTTTTAAACTACAAAGATTTAACTCTTGAAACATTGGGATGGATGGTTAATCTTTCCAAATCCACAGTTGAGTACAGGGTAAAAAAGACTATAAAAAAGATTGATAATACCCTCTCTTCCAAAGGATTTATATATATTTTTCAATATAAAATATTCTTCAGAATTCTTTTCAGAAAGATTGTAGATTTTGAGTTTGATAATATGGTTTCAGGCTGGAATGTAGCATGATTATGTAAACGGTGATTGTTTACGGGGGAGGGGGTATTTATTTTTCTGAATCAGAGGAAAGTTTTGTTTATTTTGTAATTTGAATATAGAAAAGATATTGGTTTTATTAAGAGCAAGCTCTTATACTTAATTTTTTAGGTGAATTTTCTTTTATTATTTTGTATTTTGTATTATGATTAAATATATTTTATTTAAAGGAGTATGTATGAAGAAAAAATTCCTTGTCATTATTCTTTTGTTAGGTTTAATTGGTTTTGGTTTTTCTATGAAGGATTCTCGGTTGCTGAGATTTCCTGACATTAACGGTAAGCTCATCGCTTTTGTTTATGCCGGTGATATCTGGACAGTTTCTGCCAGTGGAGGAGATGCAAAAAGGTTGACATCCCATATGGGACTTGAACTTTTCCCGAAAATTTCTCCCGATGGAAAGTGGATAGCCTTTTCCGCCGAATACTCAGGCTCAAGACAGGTTTACATAATGCCCTCCGAAGGTGGGGTTCCTAAACAGCTTACCTATTATAATGATGTCGGAATAATGCCTCCGAGAGGTGGATGGGATTATGCTGTTCTTGACTGGACACCCGATAGTAAAAAAATACTCGTAAGAGCAAACAGAACCCCTTACGGTAAAAGAATGGGTAAATATTATCTTGTTCCGATTGATGGCGGACTTGAAACACCTCTTGAAATTCCCGAAGCAGGGTTTGGCAAATTTTCTCCCGATGCTACAAAGATAGTTTATACTCCGATTTCAAGAGAGTTCAGAACCTGGAAAAGAACAAAAGGTGGTAGGGCTCAGGACGTATGGATCTATGACCTTGTTAACCATAAATCAAAAAGAATTACAAAATTTGCCGGAACGGATCAGCATCCTCTCTGGTACAAAGATAAAATTTATTTTGTCTCTGACAGAGGACCAAACGCAAGACTTAATTTTTATTCTTATGATTTAAAAAGCGGAGAAATAAAACAGATAACACACCATAAGGAGTATGATGTTTTATGGCCATCAGGTAGAAATGGTGTTGTTGTTTATGAAAACGGAGGTTATATCTATAAATTAAACCTTGATACCGGAAAAACGGAAAAATTAACAGTAAACATTGAATTTGATAATCCTAACAGGCTGCCGTATTTTAAAAATGTTACAAAGTATGTTTCAAGATTCGGTTATGATATATCCCCTACGGGAAAGAGAGCTGTTTTTGATGCAAGGGGAGATATATTCACAGTTCCCGCTAAAAAGGGAATAACCTATAATCTCACGGACTCACAGGGAGTGAAGGATTCATATCCTGTATGGTCTCCCGACGGAAAGTGGATTTTATACTATTCTGACAGAACCGGTGAATATGAGATATATCTTACCGATCCCAGGGGTAAAAAAACAGTCCAGCTCACTCATAATACTCACACATGGAGATTTCCTTCACTGTGGTCTCCCGATAGTAAAAAAATAGTTTTTTCCGATAAGAACGGCTTTTTGAAGATAATGGATATAAATACAAAGAAGATAACCATAGTTGACAAAGCCAGGCTGTCAAACATAACAGAATATGATTGGTCTCCGGATTCAAATTGGCTTGTTTACACCAAGGAAGCTTCCAATGGACTTGAGGCTGTTTGGGTTTATTCTTTAAAGGATAAAAAGAAATATCAGCTTACGGATAATAATTTTAATAATTATGGCGGAGTTTTTTCGAAAGACGGAAAATATCTTTACTTTGTTTCATTGAGAACATTTAATATGAATTTTTCAAGCTATGAATTTGATTTTGTTTATAATAAAGCTGAAAAAATCTATGCGATGGCTCTCACAAAGGATGCTCCGAAGCTCTTTAAAGATGAAAATGATGAAGAGTCTGTTAAATCTGCTAAAACTTCCAAAAAGGGTAAGAAGGGGAAAAAGGCTAAATCCGATGTAAAAAAAGCTGTTACAGTTAAAATAGATTTTGAAGGATTGAATGATAGGGTTGTAGCATTCCCGATAAAGGCTGGCAATATTGGCGGAATAGCTCCGATTGAGGGTGGAATTCTCTATTTTAAAGACGGAGGA
This sequence comes from Candidatus Aminicenantota bacterium, assembly GCA_027031485.1. Taxonomy (GTDB): domain Bacteria; phylum Acidobacteriota; class Aminicenantia; order JAMOAD01; family JAMOAD01; genus JALXDT01. The sequence goes on from JALVQI010000215.1 coordinate 13,817, forward strand.
CTTTACAAATTTGATATTAATAAGAAAAAGAGTGAGTTGATAATAAAAGGAATATCCGGCTTGAAAGTATCAGCTGACGGTAAAAAACTCCTGTATAAATCGGGAATCAAATACGGTATTATTCCTGTTGCTCCGAAACAAAAGGTGGGAAATGGTCTTTTGAATATGAAAGATGTTACTATGAAAATAGACCCTGTAAAAGAATGGGAAGAAATGTATAGGGATGGTTGGCGGCTTTACAGGGATTGGTTTTATGTTAAGAATATGCATGGTGTTGATTGGAAAGGAATGTATGAAAAGTATAAAAAACTTGTTCCGTATATTGGTCATAGAGCAGATCTTGATTATATCTTCGGTGAATTAATAGGAGAGCTAAATGTCGGACACTGTTATGTTCACTGGGGAGATTTTCCGAGAGTAAAGAGGATTGATACGGGACTTTTAGGGGCTGAACTTGTTGCTGATAAAAAAGCGGGCAGATATAAAATTGTGAAAATATACAAGGGAGAAAACTGGAATGAAGCTACAAGATCCCCTCTGACAGAGCAGGGCGTAAATGTAAAAGTCGGAGATTATATAATAAAGCTTAACAATCACAATGTCACATTAAAGGATAATCCCTATAAATTTCTTGAAAATACCGCAGGGAAACTAATTCCTATAACTGTAAATTCCAGACCTACGGAAAAGGGAGCAAGGACTTATCTGATCAGGCCTATTAAGAGTGAACTTGCATTGAGGCATCTTGATTGGGTAAACTCAAGAAAAGCTCTTGTTGAAAAATTGTCGGGCGGCAGGATTGGCTATGTTTATGTACCTGATACGGCAGTGGCAGGAAACAGAGAGTTCTTTAAAGGTTTTTATGCAAACAGGGATAAAGAAGCTCTTATAGTGGATGAAAGATACAATGGTGGAGGATGGAGTCCGGGTAAAATGATAGATCTCCTTTCAAGAAAAACAGTTAGTTATTGGAGAAGAAGAGCGCTTGAACTCATGCCCGAACCATTTTTTGCAATAGATGGGCCTAAAGTTATGTTGATAAATCATTATTCAAGTTCCGGCGGAGATAATTTCCCCTATTGGTTCAGAAAAGCCGGATTGGGGAAAATAATCGGAACAAGATCCTGGGGAGGATTGGTAGGTTATGGCTGGAGTCCATCCCTTGCTGATGGTGGTAGTTTTGCGATTCCTTCATCGGGAATAGTCGGAACGAACGGAAAGTATGTTGTCGAAGGAGTTGGAATTTATCCTGATATTACAGTTGAGGATAGGCCGGAATTGGTTGCTCAGGGGCACGATCCGAGTCTTGAAAAAGCGGTGCAATACCTTTTAGAGCAGCTCAAAAAGAATCCTCCTGAGAAGAAACCCGAAAATCCGCCGGATCCGGACAGGTCAAAATGGTATGAAGGGAAGATAGAGGATAAATAAAAAATAGAGAGGGGGAAAAAGCCCCCTCTCTTCCGGAAAACCTTTGCTCTTCAAGCCTTTCGAAAATTTAATATTTTTAAAATTGATAATATGTGAAAATAGTGCTAAAATACGGTATGATTTCTTTTTTAAAATTTTTCAGGAGGGATAATGAAAGATTCAGAGATTAAAGAGATTTTAGTCAAAAGTAATGAAGAATTTAAAAAGATTTACGAGGAACATCAGGATTTTGAAAATCAATTAAAAGGTTTTCAGAGCAAACACTTTTTAACTTCTGAAGAAGAAATTGAAATGAAAAAAATTAAGAAAAAAAAGCTTGTTTTAAAAGACAAAATGCAGAAATATATAGAGGATTACAAGAGAGAGCATAGAAATTGATAGCTAAGGACGGACTGATTTTTATAATCCCTGCGTTTTTTTTTGCGGGGCTTTTCTGGTATTTCAGGCTTTATCTCCCTTTTTCATTTTTTTTGATTTTAACATTCGCATTTTTGTTTTTTTTCAGAAATCCCCCTCGTAATATTCCTGTTCTTGAAAAGGGAGAATTTTTATCCCCGGCAGATGGGAGAGTCATTGAGATTGTAAAGACGGAAAAGGGAAAGAGATTGAGTATATTTTTGGCTCTTTATAATGTACATGTGTTCAGAGCTCCTGTTTCGGGAGAGCTTGTAACAGTAAAGCTTGTCAGGGGAAAATTTCATCCGGCATATAGGCTTGAAGCTTCCACTGAAAATGAAAGGGTTAAGATAGTAATAGAAGGAGAAAACAGAGCTGAGTTTGATGTTATTGCAGGAGTTGCCGCAAGAAGGATAAAACCGTGGAAAAAGGAAAATGAAAAGGTTAAAGCCGGAGAGCTTTTGGGTATTGTAATGTTTGGATCGAGAACTGATATTTATATCCCGGATAACTTTGATCTCTATGTTAAAAAGGGAGACAGGGTAAAAGGTGGTATTACAAAAATCGGGAGGTTTATTTAAATGAGAAAAAAAAGAATCAAAAAGAGAAGAAAGATAAAGATAGAATTTTATTTCTTGCCTTCTCTTGTTACATCCGGAAACGCTGTTTTCGGATTTTTGAGTATTGTATATACATTAAAGGAAAAATATTATTTTGCTGCGCTTTTTATATTTTTTGCGGCTCTCTTTGATTTCTTTGACGGAAGAGTTGCAAGAGCTTTGAAGGTCGCATCCGAGTTCGGAACAGAGCTGGATTCTCTTGCCGATACAATATCATTTGGTGTGGCTCCGGCTCTTTTAATCTATTCATGGGGATTAAAGGGATTGGAGCCGTTTTCTGTTATTATTGCTTCAATCTTTGTTCTCGGAGGTATAATAAGGTTGGCAAGATTCAATGTTATTCATCTTCAAAACCCGGAGAGTATTAACACCTATGCGGGACTTCCCATTCCAATGGCAGCCGCAGCCCTTTATTCTTTTGTTTTAATGCATCCCGAACCGATAAAATCAAAACCCTTTACTCTGTTTTTAGGGGCCTGGGTAATTCTGTTTGCTTATTTTATGACATCAAAAATAAAGTTCAGAAGTTTTAAGGATATAGGCATGAAGACAAAAAGTTTTTTACCTCTTTTGTTTTCATCAATTGTAATTTTAGGCCTTGTTTATTATACTGGCTACACGATAGCGGGTGTATTATATCTTTATTTGGGATATAATCTGTCCAGATCTATTTTTAAAAGGAAAAAAGTATCTCACTATGAGTACAAAGCAGAAGAAAATTAAGGTAGGGATTTTAGGTTATACATCAGAACTTGCGAAAGAATTAAAATCTTTTATTGAAGAGGAAGATATATTTCACGATCTTATATTTCATTTTTATGATTTGAATGCAAAGGATGAATACTCAATTTTAGGAGATTTCAGGGAAGAGAGTATTGTTGTGAAATATCCTGAAATAGAGGATCTTCAAGAGGACAATATTTTAATCTTAGCTTCCAATTTGCCTCAAAATGATGATATTGTGAAACTTTATAGTTCGGGAGTTGTAATAGATATAGCAAATTCATTGAAAACTTATTCTCTTTTGTATAAAGGAGAGGAAAAAGACACACTTATTTCATCAAAAATAATCAAACTACCTGAACCATCATCGTTTATCCTTTATAAGATACTCAATCCCATAAAAAAGAGTTTTGGAATTGAATGGGCAATGGCTAATATTTTCTTCCCCGCCTCTTCAAAAGAGGGTGGAATTGATAATTTTGTTGACCAGATTCTGAATTCATTGAATATGCAACCCATAAACAAGGAAATCTTCAATGAACAGATAGCTTTTAGCTTTGCCCCATTAGATGAAGAGCTTGAAGATAGAATAGAGAGTGAAACAAGGGAGCTTTTGGGCTTCAAAAATGTGGGAGTTGAGACCTTTTTTGCTTCCGTTTTTCACTCATTTTCATTTTTCATCCATTTTAAAACCTTAAAACCTATTGAGGAGGATATTTTCAAGTACGGTTTTGAGTCTGAAAATCTTTTCAGATTTTCAAGAAAGAGGGTAACCTCTCCTCTTGAAGCTGCGGGCAAAACAAAAATAGAACTATCCTTCTTAAGAAAAATAAAGGATATTGAGAATACCTATTTTTTCAATGCTTCTGCGGATAATTTTAAAGTAGGGATAATTCTGAGTACAGTGGAAATCCTGAAAAAGCTTACGGAGTGAAACTTGTTAAAAGACATAAAAAAGCTCTTTGCCCTATTAAAGCCTTATAAAAGAAAGGTTTTTATAGCCTTTCTTTCGATGATAATGGTGGCTTTCTTCACGATGTTGATTTCCGTGATAATTCAACCCATAATGGATATACTTTTTTTAAAAAACAGTTCAGCCATAAATAAAACGGGGTCTTTTTTGATAAAAAAAGTTGTGGAGGATATTTTAAATTCAGGTAGTCTTGAATACATTGTGAGGTTTTTGCCTGTGGCACTTGCCCTTATTTTTTTAGGCAAGGCATTCTTCAGTTTCCTTGCGAATTATCAGATGAATAGTATAGGATTGAATGTTGTAAAGGAGTTAAGGGACAGGCTTTATCTTCACCTTTTGAGACAATCAATAAGGTTTTTTTCAAAAGCAAGAACAGGAGATATAATTTCAAATATAACCAATGATATAGATAAGGTACAAAATGCTGTAACAACTACGGTTTCAGAGTTGATTGTGGAATCATTTACTCTTTTGGGTTTGCTGTTTGTGATTTTTTATCAGGATTGGCATCTTGCTCTTATAACTCTCGTCATAATTCCGGTTACAATTATTCCTGTGAAGTTTTTTGCTAAAATTGCAAAAAAGGAGGGACACAAAATTCAGTCTCTTACAGGAGATATATCATCTTTTTTATTTGAACTTATTCATGGAATTAGAATCATAAAAACATATAATATGGAGGAATTTGAAAAAAAGAAATTTTTGAAAACTTCAGAAGAAAATTTGAAAGCAAATTTAAGATATGTTCTGATAAGAGCCACCTCATCCCCTTTTATGGAGTTTTTTGGAGGGGTAGTGGCTGCAATAATCCTTGCTGTCGGGACCGCAAAAATTCACTCGGGGGATATAACTCCCGGGCAATTTATGTCATTTTTCACAGCTCTGTTTTTAATGTATCCTCCGATAAAAAAGTTAAGCAGAGCAAACACTTCATTACAACAAGGTATAGCAGGGCTTGAAAGAATAGAGGCAGTTTTGAAAGAGAAGAATGAGATAGAAAAATTTTCGGGCAAAAAGAAATTAGAGAGAGTATCCGGTAATATTGAGTATAAGAGTGTGAATTTCAAATACGAAGAGGGCAATGGTTTTGTTTTAAAAGGTATAAATTTGAAAATAGAGCCGGGAGAAAAGGTTGCGATTGTGGGTTTGAGTGGTTCGGGAAAAACAACTTTGGTAAACTTGATTCCAAGATTCTTTGATCCCACCGAAGGAAAAGTTTTAATCGACGGGGAAGATATAAGAGAGTTTGATATAGTATCCTTAAGAAATAATATTGGCATGGTCACTCAGGATATAGTCCTTTTTAATGATACGATTTACAATAATATAACCTGCGGGGAAAATTTTGATATGGCTCAGGTGATTATGGCTGCAAAATCCGCAAGAGCTCATGATTTTATTGAAGAATTACCTAAAAAATACAATACTGTTGTCGGTGAGAGAGGGCAGTTTTTATCGAACGGGGAAAGACAGAGACTTTCAATTGCAAGGGTTTTTCTCAAAAATCCACCGATTATAATACTTGATGAAGCAACCTCTTCACTTGATTCAGAGTCTGAAGCTATTATTCAGAAAGCTCTTGAAAATTTAATGGAAGATAGAACCACTCTTATTGTTGCACATAGATTGTCAACAATTATAAATGCTGATAGAATAGTCGTATTGAGTAAAGGGGAGATTGTGGAGGTCGGTTCTCACAGGGAACTCCTCTCAAAGAAAAGCCTTTATGCTCATCTTTATTCACTGCAATTTCCGGAGAGGATAGAACTATGATAAGAAGTATGACAGGACATTTTTCAAAGACATATCAGTTTGATACATTTACCTATTTTTTATCCATTAGATCTTTGAATCACAGATTTTTGGAAATAAATTTCAGAGGCAATGTGACATGGTTGGGTATAGAATCCGAGCTGAAAAAAATTGTTGAGAATCACATAAAAAGGGGAAAGATAGATATAATGATGGATTTTGAGCTTTTTGATCCCTCAAAATTTTTAATTCAGCTTAATTCATCCCTTTTGCAGAAGATTCTCTATTCCCTTGAACCAAATATAAATAAAAAGGAAAATATTATTATAAATATGGATTCATTATTGAAATTACCGGGAGTTTTTAATATCAATTATGTTGATTCTCCCTTTAATGATAGGGAGAAAGAATTTATCTATTCAACATTTGAGGAGAGCCTTAAATCAATAGTAAAGGAAAGAGAAAGAGAGGGAGAAAAGCTAAGACAACCCTTAACTCATTATATGATAGAGCTAAAAAAAAGAATTTCCAGGATAAGGGAATTGATCTCTGTCCAGCCCGAAAAAATTAAGAAAAAATTTGAGGAGAGATTAAAAGAATTTTACAAATTAAAAGATTATTCAGAAGAGAAGTTTTATGAGGAATTGGTTTATTATCTTGACAAGGCAAATATTAATGAAGAAGTTGAAAGGTTGGATGCTCACATAAGCTATCTTAAAGAGTTGTTGGAAAAAGAATATCCTGAACCTGTCGGGCGAAAAATTGGCTTTTTAATGCAGGAGTGTTTGAGGGAGATAAATACAATCGGTTCAAAATCTCAGGATAAGGAGATATCAAAACTTGTTGTGGAGGGAAAGGAACTTATTGAAAGTATAAGAGAACAGATAATGAATATTGAATAGATGAGAAAAAAGGATAGGAAAAACATAAATTTTTTAAAACTTATACCTGAGAGAAACATTGATTTTGAAGAGGGAGAAAACGGAAAGATTACACTTATTTTGGAAAAGACAAAAAACCCGATTATAAAAGCAATAATCAGTTTTTTTAATAAATCCCAGTATTTTAGGATTCATCTTGATCAGAAAGGAAGTTTTATATGGAAGCTTGTTGATGGAGAAAAGAACATGGAAGATATAATTAGTGCTTTAAAGGAGAATTTCGGAGAGGAAGAAAAGTTATTGGACAGATTAAAACTTTTTTTTATTCAACTTGAAAAGAGTAAATTTATAAGATTTAAAAACTTAGCTGACCCGGAGGTAAAAAAATGAAACCTGATTTTTCGAATGTTTACATAATTTTACATTCGATAGAAAATCCGGGCAACATTGGTTCCGCAGCAAGAGCCATGAAGAATATGGGATTGAATAATATGGTTCTTATAAATCCGCCTGATCTTGAAGCTGAGGAGGCAAAGAAGTTGGCATATATGTCCTATGATATTATAGAAAAAGCGACAATTGTTTCATCCTTTGATGAAGCAATTTCTCTGGTGGATATTACGGTTGCAACAACGAGAAGGAAGGGAAAATGGAGAGAAAGGTTTATGCCCCCAGAAGAAATTTCAGAACTAATACTTGTGAAAAAAGAGGTGAATAAAATCGGTATTATCTTTGGGACTGAGAAAACAGGACTGACAAATGATGAGGTTGTAAAATGTGATTATGCCAGTGAGATTCCGACTGTTGTTGATTATCCCTCTTTGAATATTTCTCAGGCGGTTATGATTTATGTATATGAGCTTTACAGAGCCTTTATGAGAACAAATAATTTAAAACCTTTTTCTTCTCCCATAAAAAAAGCTTCGGGAAGGGAGTACAGAAGACTTTTTGAAAGGGTAATGAATTTAATGAAAGTTTTTGATATATCCGAAGGATTTGAGAATAAATTTTCAAAATCTTTGAATAGGCTTTTTGCGAGGACAGAATGGGAGACAAAGGATATAGCAACCTTTGATGCTTTTTTAAAGCATATAGAACAGTATGTGGAGAAAAAAGGGGATAAAATAAGATGATCTTTCCTTTTTTCTTATAAAATATTAATGGCAAAAGGAGGTTAGTATGAAGAAGTTCTTTAGTTTATCTTTAATTTTATTTTTTGCTTTAACAATTTTTTCGGTTGCAAGTCCACCTTTTTACTATTCAAAGATTGAGACTCCTGATAAAACCGTATCCTTTGTTATAGGTTTCTATCCTTCAAAGTACAGCTGGCATGAAACTATGGCAGCAGGTAAATATTCCACAGTTTTAGGTGCTATTATAAATGGAAAAAATGCAAGAGAGCTTATCTGGGATGATTACAAGATTTATATTATGTTAAAGGATGGAACACTTTTTAATAGTTACACTACTGTAGCTAAGTCAGGGCCTTATGCCTGCAAATATAAGGTTGCTCCCGGAGAAACCCATTATCAAACTTTTACTTTTAAGAAAAAATTTAATATCAACAATATAGCTGCTGTTTGGCTAAAATTAACAGATAGTAATTATATAAAGCTTTTGTATAAAAAATAATTAAATACTGATACTTTTTCTTAATAATTATTTTACTTCTTAGTTGTACGCATTTTAGTAGTGCCCGGGGGAAATAGATAAACCGGAACACCAAGATAGCCCTGAGCCCATAGCCTTGAGCAATGAGCTAAATTTTGAATGTTATCGGTTTATTGCTATTTGTAAATTCTCTTTAAATTAAAACTATTAAATAAAGAAAATTATTTATTGCAAGCAATATGAAACTTTCCTTCGTAGCTTGCTCAACGCTCAATGCTCAGAGCTATCGTGTGCTCAACGCTCAACGCTCAATGCTATTTTATTTTTCTTATTTCATATAAATGACCATAAGGTCCATCTAAAACTATTCTAGATCCTGGTTCTCTTTTAAGATAATTAAATCTACCCCACATTCTATCTACATCACTTATTTCATATTCAACAAAAACAGAAGGACAAGCACTTTCATTATCCCCCCCTTGGATAGAAGAAACTAGTTCTGCTATAACAGTACTTCCATAATTAAATTTTGGATTAGCACCTGCTCCACTTCTTATAAGTTCATCATTGGAATTTGCATCATCTAATTCCCATGCTTCTCCATCGGTAATCACAAAACCAATAGTACCTTGAGGTATTTTTTCTTCAACATACTTAATCTCAACTTTATCTCTTGGAGGAGCTCTTATAAATCCATTTGTATATTCCTCTATTGCCTTAAATCCTTCCATAATATTATTAAAAACTTCATTGTGCTTTGGATCTGAATAACCCTTTAAAACATGATTAGGGTCATAAACAACCCACTTCTCAGGTTGCTTTACCCAAACTTGATTAGTACCATTCCTACCTCTTCCCCTATAAGCATCAATTAAATCTCTCCAACTATATCCCTTGGGATTTAAATCTTGCTTTTTAACAATATCTATATGTATTTTATCTTCACCTTGTAATCCTGCATTCTCTAAAACAGCAGGAATATAATCATCATTCTTATTAGCTAATGAATTACTAAAATTTACCTTTATTGTACATTGCTCTGGTTTGTCTATTTCAAATGTAAGATTTCCTCCTTCTGTTTTCTTCTCATAAACCATTCCTCCACATTCTATATTTACAGGAACATCTAATTGTTGCCCAGAAAATGTATCATCTACCCTAAGATATACAGGACCTCCAACTGGGGAATTATCAACGGATGAGGCTTTTTTACAGGCCGGGAGAAGAAGGAGTAAGGAGGAGAGGAAGAGTAAGATAAAGAGGATTAAAGATATTTTTGAAAAACTGTTATTGTTTAAAGGAGAGATAAACTTATTTGAGGACTCGGAAAATCTGTTTACGGGAGGACCTCTATTTACGGAAGAGCTCAACTTATGTGAGTATAATCTTTGCTTTTCAAAGGATAGACCTTTTTCTCCTCTTTTAAATCTTTTTAGAAGCCCTGATACCCTGTTTTTAATTATCCCTTTAAGATTTCTAAGACTTACACCCGAGAATTTGTTAAAGAGAGTAATAGGAAGGGAAAATCTTCCGCTCTCCCATTTTAAAGCCTCAGCTTTTTTTTCCCACTGCCCCATATCTTCCTCCTTAAGAGTTTTTAGCTAATCGTTTCTACTTTATAGTCAGATATATTCCTCTCTTCCGTCGAAAAATTGATCCCTACCAATATGATTTCCTTACCCCTGTTCCTGTACGGCTCATAGTACTTCTTCTCTTTTATCTGCTGTATCGCTTTACTTGAATCCTGATTGCATTTAAATTCAATTATATAATACCTGTCCCTCGTCTCTATAAGTGCATCTATCCTTCCCTTTGCCGTTAATATCTCAGATGTTATACCTGCTCCAGACGCTGACACCATCAAATAAAACAGCATATGAAAACAGGATTCATCTATTCTATCTCCTCTCATCAATGTATATGGTATCTCCGAGTATATACTCTTCATTATATCTATCATCCACTCCACATCTTTGTTCTTTAACGCCCTCTGTATCAAACGAAACTTTGAACTATCCCTTATCTCAGTGTACTCATATAAAAGGTTCTCCGTAAATGCAGTTTTTACTTCTTTGTTCGGAAAGCCTAAATTATAAAGTCTTACATCCTCCTCATAACCTCTTATTGTAAGATAACCTGTTTGAAACATCAGAGGCAGAGGATTCAGATTTGAAAGCTCATAGATTGAGAAAAGTGCTTCACTCACCTGAAGGTTTTCATACTCAGGTATGTATATATTCTGCTCCTTTATAAGATTTATTAAAAAAGTAGGTGTTCCAGTCTCAAACCAATAGTTTTTTATATTCCTGCTCCTTA
>JALVQI010000216.1 GCA_027031485.1 Candidatus Aminicenantota bacterium
CTAATTGCATTTTTGTAGACCTGTTGAGAACCGGGAATGATTATACACCTTACATTTCTGCTAATTTTTTTACCTTTTAAAACCCTTGCTGCGGCTCTTAAATCTTCCATCCTTCCGTTTGTACAGCTTCCAATTACAATCTGATCAATTTTAATTTTTTCTTTTTCTATTTCAGAAATACCTTTTGAATTTGAGGGAAGAAATGGAAAGGCAACCTGTGGTTCCAGTTCATTGAGATCAAATTCAATTCTCCTCGTATAACTGGCATCCACATCTGCTGTAAGCTTCTCGACTTTGATTCCTCTCTCTCTTTCATATTCAATTGTTAAATCATCCACAGGAAATATTCCTGCTTTACCTCCGGCTTCAATTGCCATATTTGAAATCGTAAACCTTGAATCCATTGAGATATTCTCAATTCCAGGACCTCTGAATTCCAGAACCTTGTAATTTGCCCCGCTGACACCTAAAATGGAAATCAATTTTAGAATAAAATCTTTTCCGGAAACATATTTCCTGAATTTACCTTTTATATGAATATCTATAACTTCCGGAACCTTAAACCATGCTTTCCCCATCATGTAGACTCCGGCAATATCAGTAGAACCAACACCAGTGGAAAAAGCCCCCAACGCGCCGTATGTACAGGTATGAGAATCCGCACCTACAACAATGTCTCTTGATTTCACTATTCCCTGCTCCGGTAAAAGAACATGCTCTATCCCCATTCTTCCAAGTTCAAAAAATTTTTCTATATTCTGCTCCTTTGCAAATTTTCTTATTTTTTTTACCTGCATAGCTGAAAGAATATCCTTATTAGGCACAAAGTGATCGGGGACAAGGACAATTTGCTCCGGATTATACACCTTCTTAATACCTGTTTTATAAAATTCATCTATTGCGATAGGAGCTGTGATATCATTCGCAAGCGCAATATCAACTTCAATTAAAATATACTCTCCGACTCTAACTTTATGTCCTGTTTTTTCTGATAAAATTTTTTCTGTTATTGTCATACCCATTTCAACTTACCCTCTTTTCTTTTTTTGAGTTTTGTTTTTTAATTAAATTTGCAGCTTCCATTGAAAAATTATATCTGTTAATCGCATTTATATAGGCATTGGCTGAAGCTTCAATAATGTCCGTTGAGTTACCTCTTCCCACATAATTGTTCCCCTCCACATTTATAACAACCTTTACCTGTCCCTGCGCATCTCTTCCGGCTCCTACTCCTGAGACTACAAAATCTTTGAGTTTGGCTTTAAGTCCGATAGCAGAATCTATTGCATTGAAAACAGCTTCAATAGGACCATTGCCGGTACTTGATGAGACCATTTTAGTCTCTCCTTTCTTTATCTTAACAGTAGCTGAAGGATAAATTTTATTCCCTGTTTTAACATCAAAATATTCAAGTCTGTATCCATTCGGATATTGTCCTAACACATTTGCAACTATTATCAATATATCATCATCACTTACTTCTTTCTTTTTATCGGCTATCTTCTGAAACTTTGAGAATGCTTTTTCAAACTGTTCTTTTGTTAGCTTAAGATTGTAATATTTGAGTTTTTCCCTGAAGGAATGTTTTCCGGAGTGTCTTCCCAGAACAAGATGCTCCGGATCCCTTCCTATATCTTCAGGTCTAATTATCTCGTATGTTTTTCTATTGTTGATAACTCCGTGCTGATGAATACCCGCTTCATGCAAGAAGGCGTTCTCACCGACTATGGGCTTATTTCGAGCTATGATCAAACCGGTAAGGCTTTCCAGCAATTTGGATGCTTTATATAATTTTTTCGTTTTTATTCTTGTTTTAAATGGAAGGTAATCCTTTCTTATATTGATTGCCATAACAAGCTCTTCAAGAGAACAGTTGCCAGCTCTTTCCCCTATACCATTCACCGTAACTTCAACCTGTGTTGCACCCGCTGAGATTGCAGCCAGAGAATTTGCAACAGCTAATCCGAGATCATTGTGACAATGAACCGAAAGATCTATTTCAGATACTCTTGGAACATTTCTAATTATGGATTTGATTAATTCTTCAAATTCTTCGGGAACACTATAACCGACTGTATCCGGAATATTTATTGTTGTTGCTCCGTTTGCTATCGCCACTTCGATAACTTCATATAGAAAATCCCTTTCGGTTCTTGTTGCATCTTCCGGAGAAAATTCGATATTGTCAAAATAGTATTTAGCATATCTTATGCTTTCTCCGATTCTCTTGAGAATTTCCTTTTTGCTCATTCCAAGTTTGTACTTCCTGTGAATGGGAGATGTGGCGATAAAAAGATGTAACATTCTGTCTTTTGCATGTTTCATGGCTTCATTCGCCGACTCAATGTCATTATGAACACATCTTGCAAGTGATACGATAGTGGATTTTTTCACCTTTTTGCTTATCTCTTCCACTGCCTTAAACTGAACCTCGGATGAAACAGGAAATCCTGCCTCGATTCTGTCAACTCCAAGGTCCTCAAGCATCAGAGCAAATTCAAGCTTCTGTGTTACAGACATGGATGCTCCCGGAGATTGCTCTCCGTCTCTTAAAGTTGTGTCAAAAACTTTAATTTTTCTTTTTTTCATTTTTCCTCTCCTTTTCATCATCTTTCATTAATTTATATTTAAATGCATCTGTTAATGCAATCCAGGATGCTTCCAGAATATTTTCGGAAACTCCAACTGTTCCCCATTTTGTTTTTCCGTCCGTGGATTGGATAAGAACCCTTGTTGTAGCTTTTGTTGCAGCCTGTTCATTCAAAATTCTTACCTTATAATCCACTAATTTTACCTCTTTCAAAGTCGGATAAAATTTTTCCAGTACTTTTCTTAAAGCTTTGTCAAGAGCTTCAACAGGACCTGAACCATCCGCTGATGTATGGTCAAAAGTCTCTTTTATTCCAAACTCTTTCGAAATTTCCTTCGGTACAACCCCTTTTATTATTGCTTCTGATTTGGGAA
>JALVQI010000217.1 GCA_027031485.1 Candidatus Aminicenantota bacterium
GGGAAAATAGCAAAATCAATAGCCTCTTCCTCTTTAGTGGATAGAGTGGCTAAAAATTATAATTTAGAAGTTATAGAAACAGCTGTCGGAGCAAAATACATATCCCATCTTATAGTTAATGAAAAAGCTTTGTTTGGTGTGGAGCAAAGCGCGGGTTTCTGGTACAAACCTCATTTAAATGAAAAAGACGGGATTTTCGGGGGATTGGTCGTGTCAGAGCTTCTTGCCTATTATAAAAAGCCTCTTTCAATATTAATAAAAGAGTTCTTTAAAAAATACGGAAAACTAATTTCCTTAGAAAGAAATTTTCCAATAAATAGGATAAAACTTGACAAATATGAACGTTTTTGCCATATTAATAAAGAAAGGTTTGCTGATAGGAAGGTGTTGAAAGTGAAGAGAGAAGATGGAATTAAATTCATATTGGAAGATGAAAGTTGGGTTCTTGTAAGAAAGTCGGGGAATGAGCCTGTTCTCAGATTCTATGCGGAAGGGAGAAGTAAAAAAGAAGCAAACTTTTTGCTCAAATCCTTAATCAGGGAATTCCAAAATGTATGAAGATAATGAGTGGACATTAAAGAAAAAGATAATCTTAGGTATTGCAATTTTTATCGTATTAACCTTTTTGATAACATCCTTTTTCGGAAGAAGGGGGATAGTGGAAATCTTTAAATACAAAGATGAAATAGCTCAGCTTGAAAAAGAGGTCACTTTTCTCAAAAAAGAAAAGAAAAAATTGGAGGTTGAGGTTAAAGAGTTAGAGAAAAACAGTATGGCTGTTGAGCCCATAGCAAGAAAAGATCTCTGGTATAAGAAAAAGGGTGAAATAGTAATAGTTTTCAAAGGAAAAGAATCAAATAGTGAAAAATAAAGGAATTGTATTCTTTCTTATAACTTTTTTCCTTATCTTATTAACAATAAATGTATCGAACGCATCCGTTGTGGAAATTAAAATAAATTCTCCCATTCACTCTGTGACAGAAGAATATGTAGTTAAGGGAATCGAATATGGAAATAAAATTAATGCTGATCTTATAATCTTTAAAATAGATACCCCCGGTGGTCTTGACACCTCCATGAGAAAAATAATAAAAAGTATTATTAATTCAAAAGTCCCTGTATCGGTTTTCGTTTATCCGTCCGGAGGTAGAGCCGCCTCTGCAGGCTTCTTTATCTTACTCGCTTCAGATATTGCTGTAATGGCAAAGGGAACAAATACGGGAGCAGCTCATCCTGTGTCTCTCCTGAGTAAAAACAATGATAAGACAATGGGAGAAAAAGTTCTCAATGATGCAGTGGCTTATATTAAAAATTTAGCCGAAAAGAGAGGAAGAAATATAAAAATGGCTATCGAAGCCGTAAAAGACAGCAAATCATATACAGACAGAGAAGCTCTTGTCGGGGGGTTAATTAATTTTATTGCAGATAATAGCAAAGAATTAATAAAAAAAGCCAATGGTCAGAAAATTAAAAGATTTAACGGAAAGCTTGAAAGGATAGATATTAAGGATAAAAAAATTATTTTTTATGATATGAGCTGGAGACAAAAATTCTTAAATGTAATAGCCAATCCATCGTTAGCCTATCTTTTATTAATGCTTGGACTGTTAGGACTTTACTTTGAATTCAACCACCCCGGAGGCATAGTTCCCGGCGTATTGGGAGCTATTTTTCTACTTCTCGCAGCAATGTCCTTCCAGATACTACCTGTTAATTATTCAGGTTTATTTTTAATTATTCTTTCAATAGTCCTTTTTATAGCTGAGATAAAAGTTCAGGGATTTGGTATTTTAGGAATTTTTGGAGTAATTTCACTTGTCTTAGGATCAATTATTTTAATAGATGCCCCCATTAAGGAGATGAGAATGCCATTGTCATTTGTTATCCCAACATCACTTTTTTTAGCTGCTATTTTTGTAATAATTCTTATCTTAGTTGTAAGAACTTATAAAACAAGAATCAAAACGGGAGAAGAGGGAATAATAGGAGAAATCGGAGAAGCAGCTTCATCAATAAAAAAAGAGGGAAAGGTTTTTGTTCATGGTGAGTGGTGGAATGCAAAATCAGAGGATACTATCAAAAAGGGAGAAAAGATAAAAGTTATTGGAAAGGAAGGTATGACTTTAATTGTAAAAAAAATAGAAAATTGATAGGGAGGAAATAATGGCAGAGTTTACAGGAATTTTGATTTTTATTCTTTTGTATTTTTTGTTTACCTGTATTAGAATTTTAAAAGAATATGAAAGAGGAGTAATATTCAGGCTGGGTAGAGTTTTACCAAAACCCAAAGGCCCCGGACTAATATTTTTACTGCCTTTCGGAATTGATAAGATGAAAAAGGTTGGTTTGAGAACCATAGTGCTTGATGTCCCTTCGCAGGATGTGATAACCAAGGATAATGTTTCTGTCAAGGTAAATGCCGTTGTTTATTTCAGAGTAATAGAACCTATTAAAGCAGTAATTGAAGTTCAGGATTACATGTATGCAACATCACAGCTTTCGCAGACTACTTTAAGGTCTGTCTTAGGACAGGTTGAGCTCGATACTCTTTTATCGGAAAGAGAACATCTTAACACTAAAATTCAGGGAATTATTGATCTTCACACAGACCCATGGGGAATAAAGGTCACAATGGTTGAAATCAAATATGTGGATCTACCACAGGAAATGCAGAGAGCAATGGCAAGACAGGCTGAAGCCGAAAGAGAAAAGAGAGCTAAGATTATTCACGCGGAAGGTGAATTAAAGGCTTCATCCCAGTTGATGAAAGCCGCTGAAATTATGGCTCAAAATCCAATAACAATTCAATTAAGATATTTACAAACATTAACAGAAATTGCAACAGAGAAAAATTCCACAATAATCTTTCCTCTGCCGCTGGACTTACTTGAACAATTTTTAGGAAAATCATTTAAGAAAAAATAATGAGTGATAGAATTCCAAAAAATGAATATGAAGTAAGTTATTTGCATTTAATTTTTTTTATACTTATAATTGTTCTTTTACTTTTAATAGCCTTTCTTATCGGTTATAAGACAGGAGAAAAGAGAGTATGTAAAAAAGAAAATCCAATTGTAGAAAAAGTAAGAATTAAAAAAGAACAAATACCTATAAAAAAGAAAACTTCTTCAAAGAAAGTTGTAAAAAAAGAATTTCCTAAGGAGGAAACAGAAAAGCCACTAACCGAAAACATAAAGCAGAAAGTTGAAAATATAGAACCAGAGGTCAAAAAAAACAAGGAAAAGGCCATCGCAAAGAAAGAAAAAATCACATACAAAAAAGGATATTATGTTCAGGTCGCAGCAACTCAAGATTTAACCACAGCAAAGAAAGATGCAAAAAAGTATAGAAAATATTTTAAAGTAATAATCTTTTATCCAAAAGAGTCGGATAAGGTAAAATGGTATAAACTGAGAACAGGTCCTTTTAAAACACGAAAACAGGCCAAAAGCTATCTTTCTAAATTAAAAAACAGATATAAAATAAAGGGGTTCATAATAAAGGTTGAATAAGAACATAGCTGAAGAATTTTTACCTTTTTTTGATAAAAATCTAATAAAGGATTTCAAAGTTTTACCGCTGGAATATGATAATAACTATCTTTTTGTAGGGATCACACAGGAACCAGAACTAAAAATAAAGAGAGCTCTCGAAGAAATAATTCCCTTTAAGATTAAACTTTACAGGATTCCCGAGGATTTTTTTAAAACACAGATGGAGATTTTGGAAAAAAATGCTGAAGACTTTATAGTCTTTGATAAGAAAAGACTAATCTTTCCAATAGCAAAAGATTTAATCACCGAAAAAACTCGCCCGGAAGACATAATAAGATTTTTGATTTTTTTAATGATAAAGGAGAAAAAAAAATTTTTGCTTTTAACAGAAAAAAATTTAGATAATTTTTCCATACCAAAATATGCTCTGGGAAAAGTCAGAAGATTTTTTGCCAAAGATTCCATTTACAACCCGTTACCAATAAAAGTCGAAAAAAACAAACTCCTGCTATACTTTGATCTCAACAAAAAAGGGGATATCTATCTGGAAATATTAAAAGAAAACATAAAAGAAAAATTCACCGATGAATTAAACAATTTTTTCAGAAAAGATAATCTTATAATTTTAGGTAAAAACTCTGATTCTCTTGAGTTTATTCTTTATACACTTTTAAAAAAACAGATTATGGGTAAAAAAGCCTTTTTGACAGGGAATAAAAACATCAGATTTAAAGACATAGAAACTTTTTATTTTTCTCAAAAAACATTCACAAAACTTTTAGCCCTTCTATTAAAAAGAGATTATGATATTTTAATAATAAACGGAGAAATAGATCTTTACCCTTTTATGATATTGGGAAGTAAAACAAAATTTATTATCAATTTACCGTTAAAATCAAAAGAAGAGTTTTACAAAAAGGTAAAAAAGGAAAAGATAGAACATGTTTTTAAAGCAAAAAATGATTTAAAAGTCTTAGAAGTTGATATAATAAGAATGGAGCAGGAGAAAATAGGGGGAGAAAAATTAAAAATTTTTGAAATTTTTTAAAAAAGATATTGACATTACTATTTTTTTAATAATATTATATGGTAAGTTAGCAGGAGGTTAGAATGAATAAACTTGAAGTTAACTCTTGGGAAGTTCTTGATATTATAAGAGATAATTCGGAAAAAATTTATGGACAGGCTGGAGATCTTGACAGTCAGGATGCTCTTGCTATTTTTTGTAGTATTGCTGATGATTATTTTGAATTATTTTACAGTGATATAGCAACAAGCTATATTACCCACTTTGATAATGAACAGGAAATGAGAGTAATAATGAAAAAGAGATTCAAAGAACTTGGGGGAGAGCTACCGGAAGATATAATGAAAGATACATCTTTTATGCCGGATGAAGAAGATAGTTAAGGGAAACAACAAAATTGGCAAATGGTTAAATGTAGCAACAATGGCTACGATGATTCCTGTAGCAACAGGAGTAGGTTTTGTAATGGGTTATTTTCTCGATAAATTATTTAAAACGGAACCCTATCTTGTTGTTATTTTCACTATTTTGGGAATAATCGCAGGCTTTAAGAATATTGTGGAATTTATAATAAAAGAAGAGAAAAATCTTGATAAAGATAAAAAGGATTAATATCTTAATCCTTTTGATATCATTAACTGGCTTTTTTGTTAGCTGGGCTATTACGAAAAAATTTTTTATATCAACAGGATTTTTAGCAGGAGGTTTATCATTTCTCTTTCTTTTCCTGCACCTGCAATTTATTATTAAGGATTTTTTTAATAAAAAAAGAGGATATTTTATTTTTACCTACTTTTTAAGACTATTCTTGATAACACTTTTTTTTTATGTTAGTATTGTTATTTCTAAAGAGTTTTTTTTATTAACTATGATTGGATTTAGTGTGAGTTCATTATCTTTAATAGGAGAAGGAATAATAAATATACTTAAAAAAGGAGAAAGCGATGCCTGAACATCATTTTCTGCTTGTAGAACTATTAAATAAATTACTTGCAAAACCCATACTTTGGATTTATTCCATATTCGGCATAAAGGCAACAAATCCTGCTGAACCAATTCCTCCCCATATAGTTTTTTCATTCATTGTAGTGCTATTTATAATTGTTTCTTTTAAGTTAGTGGCATTAAGAGCAAAACTTCTTCCTACCCCAATACAATCCTTCGGTGAGTTTGTTTATACCATGTTTGAAGGTCTTTTGGTTGACATTATCGGGGAGAAGGGAAGAAAATTTGTCCCAATGATAGGAACCATAGGATTATTTATTTTCTTTTCGAACATAGCAGGACTTTTTCCCGGTTTTGAATCCCCCACTTCAAATTTAAATGTAACAGCCGGTGCAGCTGTTTTTGTTTTTCTGTACTATAACTATCAGGGAATAAAAGAACACGGAATTTCAAAATATATCAGACATTTTGCCGGTCCATATTTGTGGCTTGCACCACTTTTCTTTCCCATTGAAATAATCAGCCATCTTTCAAGGCCTTTGTCCCTCTCCGTCAGGCTCTTTGGAAATATCAGGGGAGAAGATATAGTCATACTTATATTAGCATCCTTAATACCCTACATAGTTCCACTGCCAATGATGGCTCTTGCTATTTTCACCTCTTTTGTGCAGGCAATGGTTTTTACAATGCTTTCAGTCATATATATTGCCGGAGCAGTTGCAAGTGAAGAAGAACATTAAATTAATTTAAAAGGAGGAAACAGATGAAAAAACTTTTTGTTTTTTTAGTAATTGTTGTGCTTTTAGCAGCTGTACCCCTTTTGGCATCCCCGCAAAATGAGGGAGCATCAAATGGGTACACAGAGTCTAAAGCCACGACAAATATGTCTTTAATCTGGGCTTTAATCATCGGAGGAGCAGCAATAGCATTAGCTGCCATGGCTGGTGCTTATGGTCAATCAAAAGCAATCGTAGCGGCAGCAGAAGGAATTTCAAGAAACCCTGCGGTAGCCAAAAACTTACAGACTTTACTTATATTAGGTCTTGCTTTTATCGAATCATTGGTAATTTATGTTCTCTTAATCGACCTAATTATATTTTTCGTAAAATGGAAAGACATAATTAAATAATTTATGAAATGTTTATTCTCCATTTTAAAAGAAACAACAAAAAGATTCTACAAAGATAGGTGCCCTGATAAGGCGGCAATAATATCATATTACTCACTGTTAGCAGCACTCCCCATGTTGGGAGTGTTGCTTTTTGTTGTTACCAAATCTTTTTCATCTGAAGATCTAATCTTTAAAACCCTTCATCTGTTTACAAAAGATTTTTTTACAAGGCTGGATCCTACCTTTTTCGATAAGACCAAATATTTAGCAAAAGTTTTCTCCAAGATGGGTTTATACGGACTAATTGCATCTTTGGTAATTGCTTTTTACTTATTTTCAAAAGTTATTAAAACGATCAACGAAATTTTTAAATCTCCTCATATGACTAAAGTATCTTTTTTAAAAAACAGATTCAAAGAGATTTCTTTAATGATTGTTGCCGCCATACTGTTCTTATCATCTTTTGCAATGACAAATATCATTGCAGCTTTTAATAAATTTATAAAAAGTTCCCCTCTTGGAGAATATGTAAATCCATCATACATTAAAATACTAAATAATTTTCTTATTAAATTCTTCGTCCCGTTTTTTCTTACTTTTCTTTTTTTTATGATAATTTATAAGTTTATACCCCACTGCCGGATATCAAAAAGAGCGGCCATCATATCAGCTTTTACAGCTTCGATTGTCTGGGAAGTGGCAAAAAGTATTTTTTCATGGTATCTTGCCAATATTGCACTTTATGGAAGATTGCACGGAACTCTAACTGCAATAGTAGGGTTCGTTTTGCTTGTAGATCTGGGATTCTCCATCCTATTCTGGGGTGCTGAATTGGATTATGTCTTAAATTTAAGATTAAAAAAAAGAGGAAAATCAAATGATACTTGAAAAGCTTTTAAAGGGTTTTGAATATGAATTTAGAGGTGATTTGAAAGCGGAGGTAAACAATGCAAGAAGCATAGAGAGTGCAGGAAAAGGTGAAATAACTCTTGTTGTGCGAAGGGAATATTTAAATATAATTGAAAAAATAAAGGCTTCTGTAATAATAACCCATTCAAGATTTAGCAAAAAGATATTTGAAGAAAAGTTCAATGGAGAAACAGTAATTTTTTCAAAAGAGCCTCTCTTCCTCTGGGCAAAAATTATTGAAAGACTATTTCCTGAAGAGAGACCTAAAAATAAAATCTCCAGAACAGCTGTTATTGGGGAAAATGTAAAAATAGGAGAGAATGTATTTATAGGAGAAAACACGGTAATAGAAGATAATGTAGTCATAGGGAATAATACAGTAATCAAACATAATGTAACTATAGAAAAGGATGTAAGGATAGGGAATAATTCTCTCATATATAGCAATGTGTCGATAAGAAAAGGTTCAATCATTGGAAACAGGGTAATACTGCATCCTGGTGTGATTATAGGCAGCGATGGATTCGGCTATGCCCCTACCCCATCAGGAAGTTATAAAATACCTCAAATAGGTATTGTCAGAATTGAAGATGATGTTGAAATAGGTGCCAATTCATGTGTTGATCGGGCGGCTCTTGAGGAAACAGTTATTGGGAAAGGGGTAAAGATAGACAATCTGGTTCAAATTGGTCATAATGTTGTTGTCGGCAAAAATACGATAATTGCCGGGATGACAGGGATAGCCGGAAGTTCCAGAGTCGGTGAAAATTGTTTAATCGGAGGAGCTGTCGGTATTGCCGACCATGTAAAAATCGGAAATAATGTTAAAATAGCAGGGGGAAGCGGAATCACGGGTAATGTTCCTGATAATAAAACCGTAGCAGGCTATCCAATGATGGATATAAGGACATGGAGGCTTGTTTTCGGAACTTTAAGAAATTTTCCATCATTTAAAAAGAAATTGGATAAACTTTCGGAAGAGAAAAAATAAATTTCTATCTATAAATCAATATCTTTCGGCCTCCCCTCTACATCCCAGCCTCTGTATTCATAGTATTGATTTAATAATTTTTCAAGATCAATACCACTATCCAATATTCTTTTAGGTAAAATGTCATCCTTCTTTGACATCCCCTCCCTTACATTGAACGCTCTCTCAATATTATATGCCCTTTCTCCGAAAGAATAAAATTTACCAAAATCCATCTTAATTCCTGTTGCATACTCCATAGCTTTGGAATAAGGAAGAAGAGAAATGTTAAATGGAACTTTTTTTAAGGTTTTTCTAAAAATGGGAATTAGCGGAGAAACAGCAGTTACCATAGAACCCAGGATTTTTAAGAACATACCATCCTCTTTAAATCTATGAAGAAAGTTCGGGAAAACAGCATAGGAAGTAAAAAGACAGATTCCCGAACTTGAGATTGCCTCAAAAAGATTCTGCATAATCATTGTCAAAATTGCTTTGC
>JALVQI010000218.1 GCA_027031485.1 Candidatus Aminicenantota bacterium
CATCCTGGGAAAAAGGGACGACATATAATATAACATGGACAAAGAGCGGTAATATGAATTCACGTGTAAAAATCAGGCTGTACCGGGGAAATACAAAGGTTTTGAGGATAACAAATTCAACAGCAAATGATGGTTCGTACAGCTGGACAGTTCCGGCTTCACTTCAGAACGGTCAATACAAGATAAGAGTGAAAACCATAGATAATCAGGTATATGATGACAGCGACTCATTCCAGATAACTGATAATTCAGGCCAGCCAAGTATAACGATAACCTCACCTTCTTCGGGGACATCCTGGGAAAAAGGGACGACATATAATATAACATGGACAAAGAGCGGTAATATGAATTCACGTGTAAAAATCAGGTTGTACCGGGGAAATACAAAGGTTCTTGGAATAACAGATTCAACAGCAAATGATGGTTCGTACAGCTGGACAGTTCCGGCTTCACTTCAGAACGGTCAATACAAGATAAGAGTGAAAACCATAGATAATCAGGTATATGATGACAGTGAGTCATTCCGGATAACTGAAGCATCCGGAACCGGGTTTTAGAAATTTTCCGCTGTTTATACATTTAAAGAATATCACGCTTATGGTACTTATTTAATGAATTGATAGATTTTTTATATTTATATATACGGTAACCTTTGTAGTTACCACAAAGTTTGTCATAAAAATAAAAGAATAAAATAAAAAGGAAATAAGTAAATTAAATATTTTAATCAAAATAATCTCAAAAAATAATATTCAAAAAAATTTAATAAATAATACTACTTTCATTAACATATTTGTCGAAATCCTACAATTTTGCCATACCGATAAGGCTGTAATAGTATTGAAATACAAAAAAACATATAAAATTTTAGTGGAATGAAAATTGATGCTATAATTATCATGAATTTAAAAGGAGGGAAAAATGAGGAAAAGAATCTTTTTTATTTTAATCATAACATTGTTTATCTCTGTTTTTGTTTATTCACAAAGCATCACAGTAACAAGTCCCCACTCAGGAGATTTCTGGGAAAAAGGTAAAACCTATACAATCACCTGGACAAAGAGCGGCACTATGAATGCGAATGTTAAAATCAGATTGATGCAGAATGGCTCAAGGGTACTCCCCATAACAGATTCAACTCCTAATAACGGAAGCTACAGCTGGGAAGTTCCTGTAGATCTTGCAAACGGTTCTTATTACATAAGAGTGAAGACAGTGGATAATCAGGTGTATGATGATGGTGAAGCTTTTACGATAGGAAATAGTTCTTCTGCAAGTATCACAGTAACAAACCCCCATTCGGGTCAGATATGGTGCAAAGGCAAGACCTATACAATCACCTGGACAAAGAGCGGAACCATGTATCCTAATGTCAAAATCAGATTGTTTCATGGGAGCACAAAGATACCCATAACAGATTCTACACCTAATAACGGAAGCTACAGCTGGGAAGTTCCTGTAGATCTTGCAAACGGTTCTTATTACATAAGAGTGAAGACAGTGGATAATCAGGTGTATGATGATGGTGAAGCTTTTACAATTCAAAATTGTTTTGTTGGTATCGGTAATAACACTAATTATAGTAAATATGGTAGTGCCTATAAACTTCAAAAATTACCGGATCTAACACCAGAAAAAGAAAATGTTGGATTTATAAATTGGGAATTAAAAATTGTTAGATTTAGAGTAGATATAAGAAACAAAGGTGCCTCAGATGCCCATAATATTCCTGTTAAATTAGAAGTTTACAAAAGAGGAGCTCCTGCTCGTTTGCTAAAAACTTTTACTGACTCAATTGATTTTCTTCCTCAAGAAGTATATGTGACCCGTGTTTTTGATTATAAATTACCGGAAATCGGAACGTATGATTTTATATTCAAGATAAATCCCGATCATACTGTAAGTGAATATAGGTATGACAATAATACCAGTGTAAGAAAATCAATTTCGAGAGAAAAATTACCCGACCTCATTGTTTGGCTTATGACTAAGAGGGTTGATATTATTTCAAGATCAAAAATATGGATAGGTGTTCAAAATATAGGGCAAAAGACATCACCTCCCACTAAGTTGAAAGTATATATACAGACAAAAGGAACAAAATACCTTGATATTCCGGCAATAGAACCGGGGAAATTTTATACTGCCGAGAGAAAGGAGTGGTTTCACTCCTTAAAAGATGTATGGGTAGAGATGTGGATTGACCCTTTCAACACTATTAGAGAGGACAGGGAAAAGAACAACCATGCCAAAACAAAGTTGGATGTCTGGAGTCATACTGTTTTTAGTAAATAGCAAACCCCATTCCTGTTTTTTGTAATATTTTCAGATTTTTAATAAAGAACTTACAAGTGAAAAGAAGGTAAAAAAGTGAAGAAAAAAAAGAAGGGAAGAATGCAAAGAAGACTTTTAGTGTTTTTTTAATTGCAATATTCATTGTTACTTTTGGTTTTTTCACAGAATATCAAAATAAAAAGTCCCCACTCTGGAGACACATGGTATAAAGGACAAACTTATACAATCACCTGGACAAAAACAGGTACAATGAATTCAAATGTAAAGATAAGACTAATACAGAATGGGACAAAAATATTGGGAATCACAGATTTAACTCCTAACAATGGAACCTTCAACTGGCCAATACCTGCAAATTTAGTCTCAGGTACTTACTATATAAGAGTAAAGACAATAGACAATGCTGTATATGATGATGGAGAGGAATTTACGATTACTAATGTAGTTAATCCTCCTGTTAATACTATTAGGATTACGAATCCCCACGGCGAAGTAACATGGGCATTAAACTCAAGGAATATGATTCAATGGACATATGAAGGTAGTGGTAACATAGTGATACAATTGTATCAATCATGTTCACCTGTCGGAACAATATATGATGGACCAAATACAGGAAGTTTTAATTGGATTATTGATAAATATTTGAACGGAAGTTCTATAACCAGAGGTAGCTATAAGTTAAGAGTAAGTTCAAAAGATACTCCTTCAGTCTATGATGAAGTTGATCTAACTGTTAAAGGTGAAAGTCATATTTCCTATAAGGATAGTTTCTTATCCTCATCATTAAAAGAAATTGATTTTACAGTAGGTGAACATCAATATAACCCTTCAAGAAAACTTTTATTGTTTGAAGTTAAGTCTTCAGTACCTTATCAGGGAAAGATTAATTATGTTGTATTTATGGAATCCACATTGGTTTCAAGAAGGCAAAACGCAAAAATCACGGGTGAAGTGAATTTTAACAATGAAACAAGAAAAACAGTTGAACTTAATATTTATAGATATCTTCCAGCATCGCTCTATTGGTGTTATAAAGTAATCTTTATTGTTAATGATAAACAGGCTGGAGCTAATATAGTGCCAGAGAAAACACATTTTAATAATTCTTCTGAAGGTTTTATATGTAATAGAAAAAAGGTGAGCTTTGAAGATTTAAAAATTAGGCTGATAAAGAATAGAGAGTACTATTGGAAACCCATTCCAAGAAAAACAGAAATTATTTAAACTAATGAAGAATTGAATGTAGATAACGAAGGAAATATTCAAATTTTCATTAAAGGTAATATAAAAAATTATACTCCTCGGGTTGTAATAAGAGAAGATTGTATTGTTTACGTATGGGGAGGAAGAGGTAATAATTTACGTGTTTTTCGGCTTAATCCTGACTATTTTAAAATTGAACCGGCGAGATATAAAGGATTTACTGCTGATGCAAAAGGCAAATTTAATTCAGACGGAGAGATTAGAGTTAAAATTAGTTGTGCACGTGGACAAGGGATCGTACGGATAGTAGACACAATGTGTGATTTATTACTTAGAAAATCGGAAGAGTAGAAATTTTTAAATTTTGAAGGCTTTACTTTTTTATTGGTAAGCAGTTTGAGAAAAAATTTTTTGGGAAAGATAGCGAAATTATTTAATTTTTTCAAAATTCCAATTAAGATTAAAAGTATCCTCAACAAAAATGTCTAACTGTTCGACAAAAATGTTGAATATAATGCTTTTGTATATTTTTTAAAAACTATAAAAATTCTTATATTTTAAAGGAATTGAGTTTGGCATAAAATTTGAAAAAGTGTTTATCAATTTAATTCGGAGGTTAAGAAATGACAAAAAAGATTAAGATTCTGTTCATTCTTTTATTTTTTATCTCAGCTCTTTCATTTGCTCAAACTATCACCGTAACAAGTCCCCATTCGGGAGATACCTGGAATAAGGGGAGAACTTACACAATCAGATGGACAAAGTCGGGTACTATGAATGCAAATGTAAAGATAAGGTTAATTCAGAATGGAACAAAAATCTTGGGGATAACGGATTCAACCCCCAATAATGGTAGCTATTCATGGACAATTCCTGCAAATATTCCTGATGGAACTTATCAGATCAGGGTTAAAACTATAGATAATGCAGTGTCTGATGATAGCGATTCTTTTACGATAGGAGTAAATAATGCTTATCTTCAAATAACTTCTCCCTCTGCTGGTATAACATGGTATAAAAAAACCACATACAAAATCAAGTGGAATAAAACAGGGTCTATGTCTAATAGAGTAAAGATAAGACTTTATAGAAATGGAGTGAAAGTGTTAGGAATTACAGATTCTGCTCCCAATAATGGTATATTTGAATGGACTATTCCGGATACGGTTCAGGAAGCAAGTAATTATATTATAAGAGTGAAAACCGTTGATAATTTGGTATCCGATGATAGTGACTTGTTTTCTATAAAAAATTCAAATATAAATATTAATACGAATTTCAATAAAAAATTCACTCCTGTCGGTTTTCCCGAACTTGAGGTTTACGGAACTTCGCTCCGCTATACAGGAAATAAAGACGGTGAAATTAAAATTCATGTTGCAGTCAGGAACACAGGAAAAGTGGATGTTTCAAATGTACCTTATACTTTCATAATAGATGGACCATCGGGAAGATACGATTTTTATTCCTTACAGGGACATTTTGCCTCTATTCCCAGAGGAATGACAGTTGTTTTTGATAAAACCTATGTTCTTGAGGATGAAGGTAAGTATAAATTTTCTTTTGAGGTTAATCCGAATCACAGAGCCTTTGTTGAATATAGATATGATAACAATAAGTTTGAAAAAGAAATAAAATACATAGGTGCTCCTGATCTCGTTGTTAAGGTGATTGTCGGAATGCATTCAAGATTGGGATTTTCACATAAAGTATGGTTTGAGGTGAAAAACATAGGAACAAGGGCATCATCTGACTGTAAACTGAGAACTTATATAAAAGGAAAGGGAGTTAAATTTTTTAATGTGCCTCATCTTTATCCGGGAGAAAAAGCAACATTTATAAGAACGGTAAAATGGTTAACTCTTGGGTATAAAAAGATTGAAGCTATCGTTGATTATTATAATATAATTCGGGAAAAGAATGAAAACAACAACAAAACAGATGTTAGAACAAAGGTTGTAACCGGTACAATTTTTGATTAAAAGAATCCTGTGGGAAATTTTTAAAGATAAATTCTGCTCTTTTCTCATAATAAAATAATAGTTATATGAATTAATTTCTTTGAGGTGTTAAAGGATTAAACTGTGTTCTCTCAATAAACCAATTTGGCACAATATTTGAATAGATTTTTTATTGAAAAGATAAAGGAGGTTTAAAATGAAAAAAGGAGCTTTGTTGTTTTTTTTAATTGCGCTATTTATTGTTACAATAGGTTATTCTCAAAGCATCACAGTAACATCTCCCCATTCTGGAGAAACCTGGTATAAAGGAAGCTATTATCATTACACGATAAGATGGACAAAGAGAGGTGATATGAATGCAAATGTTAAAATCAGATTGTATCAAGGTGATTCAAGGGTTTTATCCATAACAGATTCAACTCCTAATGATGGGGAGTATGAATGGACAATCCCAGAAAGCGTTGATGAAGGAACATATAAGATTAGAGTAAAAACAATTGATAATGCGGTTTACGATGATAGTGAAGATTTTAGTATCGCAAATCCAACATCCTCATCTGCCACAATAACAGTAACTTCTCCCTATTCTGGAAATGTCTGGTATAAGGGGAAAGTCTATTATATCAGATGGACAAAGAGTGGAGATATGAATGCAAATGTTAAAATCAGATTGTATCAGGGTGATTCAAGGGTTTTATCTATAGCAAATTCAACACCTAATGATGGATTGTATGAGTGGAGAATTCCGGTAAGTATAAGTAAAGGAACATATAAGATCAGAGTAAGAACAATTGATAACCTTGTGTATGATGATGGAGAAGATTTTACAATAGAAGAAGCCTCTGCCATAGGACATGCATTTACCATAACAAGCCCGAAAGCCGGGGATGTTATACTTAGAAGCAGAATGCACAGGACTATAACCTGGGAAGATAATGGAAGTCATTGTGATGTTGTTTCTTTATATCTTATTAAATACAGGAGCATTGAAAATAGACCATTAACTCCTCCTTCTCTTATTAGGAATACAGGAGTGTATAATTCATGGCGTATTTATCCAGGTGACGAAGGGGGAAAATATTTTATAAAAATAGTGTCTGGATGTGATGATGGAGTTTATGGAAAAAGTGGGATTTTTTCAATACTAAAAAAGAGTAAAATTCAGGTTACTAAAAGAAAAGATAAAGCAAGGGATTTTGCTTTGATTGCTTCCCCAATGTTTTTTAAAGATAATTTTTTGGTTGTAAGAATGAAGAATTATTACAATGATTTTGAAGGCAACTTAAAATTCAGAATTATAATTTACCAATCCGGAGCTTTTGTAGGGAAGAGAGATGTAGTTAAGCATATAAGCATTAAAGCTAATGAGACTAAAGAAATCAGATTTCGCTCAAATCCTTCAATTTGCGGAAAAGATGTGACTGTTATAATTGACCCTGATAATGAAGTGAAAGAAACAGACCGCCACAATAATAATCTTACGTCTCGTATTAGATGTGGAGAAAAAAGATAGTTATAATTAGTTTTTTAGTTTTCAAATAATTTTTCAAAACAAAATAAGCTGAAGGGAGACAAGATCACTTAGTGGTTCGACAAAATTGTAGATATCTTAATAAGAATAATTTGAATAAATTATGGAAAAGAAACAATGTATTTTGATTGTTTATCTTGGCACAAAATTTGAAAGAGATTTTTACCAAATTTATTTTGGAGGGATAAAATGAGGAGAAAAATTTTAACCCTTTTAATACTGTTTTTTAGTAGTTTTTTGTTTGTATACTCTCAATCTATTAAAATTTTGTCTCCTCGTGCAGGAGCTATACTTTTCAAAGGTAATACTTACACAATTACCTGGACAAAAACAGGTACAATGAATGCAAATGTAAAAATCAGATTAATGCAGAATGGGAAAAAAGTAATGGGTATTACAGATTCAACCCCCAATGATGGCAGCCATCCATGGACAGTACCTACAAATTTAACCCCAGGGACCTATTATATCAGGGTAAAAACAATAGACAATGCTGTGTATGATGATGGAGAGAAGTTTACAATCGCAGATGCACCGTCAAAGAAAGCAAGTATCACCGTAACAAGTCCTCATTCAGGCGACACATGGAGTAAAGGTAAAACTTACATAATAAAATGGACAAAGAGCGGAAGTATGAATCCTAATGTTAAAATCAGGTTGATTCAGGGAGGAACAAAAATTTTAAGTATAACTAATTCTACTCCTAACAATGGAAGCTATTCTTGGACTGTACCTGATGGTTTGCCAACCGGAAATTATCAGATAAGAGTGAAGACAGTTGATAATGCAGTATACAATGATAGTGATAAATTTAAAATTGAAGAACCTTCAGCTGAACCAAAGCCTTATATAGAGAGGATATCGCCAGTAAATGTAAGAGTTGGAGATGAAATAGAAATTTTCGGGAAAAATTTCTATTCTCAGAATGATCATTATGTGGTCTGTGGAGATGGTCACTATAGTGTGACACTAAAAGATTTGGAATGGAAAAAGAATTACATCAAGATAACCACGAAAAACACCGCCCTAAAAGCAGGTAATAAGTATGCATTGAAGATTAGAAAATTCAGAGGAGAAGATGCCCTTACTGAAAAAACCGACTCTAATCGTGTATATTTCAAAGTTGTGGAACCGGAAGAAGAAAGTTGTATGTTGAAAATTGTAAGAGCGGGTTTATTTAAAAATAGAATTAAGGAAGGAGAAGAAGTAAAATATTTTATTGTAGTAAGGAATGAGTCTAACAAGGATTTTAAAGGAGATATATTCGGTAGAATATCTTTAACTTCCACCTCAAAAAAGTATCGTAACGGACTTGAAATAAAACAAAATATTATACTTGAAGAAGGACAGGAAAAGCAAATAAATTTATCTTTTCGTAGTGATAGCATGAAAGATTTTACAGCTGGAGTGTATTTCGCCGAATTTTTTATTGTTTATAAGGTAGATTCTTCTTTGGAATGCAAGAATAAATATAAGGGCAAATCTCAATTAATAATTGAAGAAAAGAAAGAGGATTTTGATCTCACAGCTTACAATTGCGGATATAAAAAGGATGTTTTTACAAAAGGTGAAACAGGTGATTTTGTTGTTACTGTTACAAATAAAGGTCCATCAACCGTTAAAAAATATAAAATAATCGCCTGGAGTGTTAGAGGTAATGGGAAATCCCTTGTTTCTATTAGAGGAAATACAGGGCAAACTTTTCAAAGAGATAGAGAGTTAAAAGCCAATGAATCAATAATGGAAGGATTTAAGCTTAGGATAAAAGATTCTCCGGGTGATTATACTCTTTTTATAAAGGTTGAGTCTGTTGAACCCGAATCAAACAAAGAGAAAAATAAAACTAATAATACCTGTAAAATGAATTATAAAGTATTGTATAAAACAAATACCACTTCCATTAGTCGTCCGATTACACTGAATTTTCCGGATTTGACTTTTGATAGCAAAAGGACAAAAATAGGAGCAAATGGGATAGAAGCAGTGATAAAAAATCTGAATTACAAGAAGGCTAAACTACCTTTCCCTAAGACAAAAGAAATATTTGTAAAAATTGAGAATATAAGTTCTACAAAATTTCAAAGAAATATTCTTGAATTCCCTTTACCAGTCAGTGTTATCACAGAATTAAATAAAACAGGTGAAACAGATTATATTTCAAGATTGGGAATAAGATTTCCCGCAGCAAGAATAACCATTGATTCAAAGAATTCTATATTAGAAACAAATGAAAACAATAATACAATAGCTGTGGAGTAAAAATCTGAAAGTGAATAATCTTTTTTAAGAGAAGTAGGGTAGTTATAAGTAAAAATTTTTTTCATATGTTTTTATAATTAAAACAATTATATTATAAAACAAAAACAATTGTTCATGATAAACTAATATTTATCTTAACACCTGTTAGATTACAAAAAATAAGGATATGGACGAAAGGAATAATAAATACAAATTCTCAATTAGATTCAACTAATTGTTTTAAAAATAAAAATTTTTTATTATGGCTAAGAGGATTGTAGTAATAGGCGAATAATATGTATTAAATATCAAAGGCAAAAAACAGAACAAAAATGTCTAACCATTCGACAAAATTGTTAGGTTTTATGCTCTTATATTTTTTTTTAACCTTAATTAAATAAAAATAATTACTTAATTATGTTTTGAAACTACTGTTTTTGGCACAAAATTTGAATATCTGTTTATCTATTTAATTAGGAGGTTAAAAAATGAGAAAAAAAATTAAGATTCTATTCATTCTTTTATTTTTTGTCTCAGCTCTTTCATTTGCTCAGACTCTCACAGTGACAGATCCCCATTCCGGGGATACCTGGAATAAGGGAAACACTTATACCATCAGGTGGACAAAATCGGGTAGTATGAATGCAAATGTAAAAATCAGATTAATGCAAGGGGGGAGAAAGGTATTAGCCATAACAGATTCAACGGCAAACGATGGTTCGTACAGCTGGACAGTTCCTTCAAGTGTTGCAAACGGCTCTTACTATATAAGGGTGAAAACAATAGACAATGCGGTTTATGATGATGGGGAAGTTTTTACTATATCAAACGCGGCCTCATCATCACCTAAAATAACAGTAACAGATCCCCATTCGGGAGATACCTGGAATAAGGGAAACACTTATACCATCAGGTGGACAAAATCGGGTAGTATGAATGCAAATGTAAAAATCAGGTTAATGCAGGGAGGAACAAAGGTATTAGCCATAACAGATTCAACGGCAAACGATGGTTCGTACAGCTGGACAGTTCCTTCAAGTGTTGCAAACGGCTCTTACTATATTAGAGTGAAAACAATAGACAATGCGGTTTATGATGATGGGGAAGTTTTTACTATATCAAACGCTTCTTCTTCAAAAAGCTTAACAGTTACATATCCCAATGGTGGAGAGAGAATAGCAGCCCCGGGTAATATTGAAATAAGATGGAGCTCTGCGGGAAGTATAAGTAATGTGAAAATTATCGGAGTGGGAAGTACGGGAAACATAACTGTTGCGGATTCCGCCCCCAACACAGGCTCATACACTGTTTCAATTCCCGATAGTGTTAACAATGGAAATTATAAGATAAGAATTGAGGATGTTAGCGATTCCTCGGTTTACGATGAATCAGACAGAACTTTTACTATTTACCATCCTGCCGGAGATCCCTTTATAAGAATAACAAATCCTTCTGGAGGAGGATCTCTTGAGTTGGGATCAAGAGAGGAAATAAGGTGGGAAAGTGGCAGGTTTGATGGTTTTGTAAAGATTGAGCTCTGGAAAGATGATGGTTTAAGTGAAAGAATGATCGGAACAATTACAGACAGAGTTAAATCTTCTCCATTTGTTTGGAATGTGGGAGGTTTAATGGGTGGTTCAGCTTCTGCTGGTGATAATTACTATATTGTAATTTCATCTTTAAATGTTCCAGGTTTAAAAGCCGCTTCAGGGATGTTTTCAATAGTGTCTCCTCCTTCACCTTCACCTTCGGGAAGCATTACTATTACTGCCCCTTTTAGAGGGCTCAAATGGTATATCGGAAGCCCTTATGAGATTAGATGGAATAAAAGAGGAGATGTAGGGAGTAGAGTTGGAATTAAACTTATGCAGGGCGAGAGAAAAATATTAACAATAGTAAATATAACGGAGAATGATGGAGTATATTATTATACTCCTACATCAGATATAACACCGGGTATATATCATATAAGAATAGAGAGTATTGATAGAAGTGTCTCAGCAAACAGTGAACTTTTTGAAATAAAAGAACCTGTTACAACATTTGAGGTAAGAAAGCCGACTTCGGGAGATAAATGGTATAAAAATCAAACCTATTCCATAGAATGGGTAAAGCACGGGCCAGCACGAATAGATAAAGTAAAGATTAAATTAATGCAGGGAAATACTCAAAAATATTTAATCACAAATAGCACAGAAAACGATGGGTTTTACAGATGGACAATACCTGATTCAATAAATGAAGGTACATACAGTATAAAAGTAGAATCCCTTGATAGGAGTGTGAGTGGCAAAAGTGAAAATTTTTCCATAAAAAGAACTTATTCCGGCGGAACTAACAATCGCTTTATGTCAAGAAGGGACAATTATAATTCATCGTTAAAAAATCTGGATTTTTCAATAGGACATAGTTATCATCCAAGATGGGATCTTTTAATATATGAAATTAAATCTTCCGTACCTTATACGGGAAAGGTTAACTATGTTTTATTTATGGAGTCTACATGGATTTCAAGGAGGAAAACCGAAAAAATCACAGGTGAGGTGAATTTTAACAATGAATCCATGAAAAAAGTTGAATTAAATATCGGTAGATATCTTCCATTATCAGGTAATTGGTGTTATAAATTTATATTTATTGTTAATGACAAACAGGCTGGAACTAATTTAGTGTCAGAGAAAACAAAGTCTAATAATTCCTCTGAAAGTATTAAATGTGATCTAAATAGGGGAATCATAATAAATGATTTGAAAGTAAGAATGTATAAAAGCGGAGAATACTATTGGAAAACTGTCTTCAGCGGAACAAGAGGGGAAGTTTTTGAGTATAAAGAATCGGATATGGATCTTGCGGGGAATATTCCGATTTTAATTAAGGGAAAGATGTCAAATTTTAATGTTTATAATGGACAAATAACGAATTGTACAGTTGAAGTGAAAGGAGATTCCACTGCCACCTTTCCCCTTAATCCTCAAAATTTTAATCTTGGGCCTGCAAGATATAAGGAATTTACTGCAAATGCGAAAGGTAAATTTGATTCATCAGGAAAGATAGGAGTTAAAATTTATTGTTCTTATCCCTCTGGAAGAAGAGCAGAATTTTTCAATCTTTATCTAAGGAAAAAATAAATAGATTCCTAATTGAGTAATGTTGATTTTTTAGTGGGACATATAATGTCCCCTATTGAGAAAATATTTAAGGAATTAATGAGGAAACCTCAACAAAGAAGAAATATGAACGGATAATATTGGAATTTTAAAGAGTTTCTTGTTTTTAAAATAAAGAAGTTTTTTTTGATAGACTTTGTGGAGATCAACACTTTTGTCTTTTTGCCGACAAACTTGTCGTTAACAATTATTAATCTGTTGAAAAGAATAAAGAAAAAACTGATAAAATAAAAGTGCCGGATAAAATTTTAGTGGAATGATTGTTGATGTATAATTATTAGAACTTGGAAGGAGGCAAAGAATGATGAAAAGACTGTCTGTGTTTTTTTTTATTATAGGGCTTATTGCCGCTTTTGGTTTTTCTCAAAGTATCATTGTAACAAACCCACATTCAGGACAGACCTGGAATAAGGGAAACACTTATACTATCACCTGGACAAAGAGCGGAACTATGAATGCAAATGTTAAAATCAGGTTAATGCAGGGCAGTACAAAGATTTTAAGCATAACAGATTCAACGGAAAATGACGGTTCGTATAGCTGGACGGTTCCTGCAAGTATTGCAAACGGATTTTACTATGTAAGAGTAAAGACCATTGACAATACAGTCTATGATGATGGTGAAGTTTTTACAATAGGAAATAGTTCTGCCGCAAGGATCACTGTAACAAGTCCTCACTCGGGCCAAACCTGGAATAAGGGAAATACCTGTGCAATAACCTGGACAAAAACCGGCACTATGAATTCAAATGTAAAAATCAGGTTAATGCGGGGAGGAACAAAGGTATTAGCCATAACAAATTCAACTGCAAATGATGGTTCATACAGCTGGACAATTCCTTCAAGTCTTGCGAACGGCTCTTATTATATAAGGGTAAAAACAACAGATAATGCAGTCTATGATGATAGCAATGAATTTAACATAACTGATACCACCGCGCCTGCATCTATTGGAACCATGCTGTATGAACTTAAACCGCACAAGATTAAAGTATTATCAATTCCATATTGGATGTCATTTCCGATTAACTCAACGATAAGAATAAGATGGGAAGCTGAAAATTTAACGCATCCGATAAGAATATTACTTATGAGGCATAGTGATGGGATTTTACACAGCTGGGTGATTAAAGACAATTTAAATCCAGATATAGGTTACTATGACTGGAAGCCAAAAGAGATGAAGGGAATTCTTCCTTTTCCGAATTATTATATTAAAATCGAGGAGATTGGTACAGGTATACATGCTGTTAGCGGAGGACTTTTTGAATTAAAACCCGAGGTCCATGTTGATTTGAGTATTCGTCTTACAAATGAAAGAGTTCCCTATTTAGAAACGGAGCATGGGACAGCGATTGTTCTTTCTTTTAGAGTCAGAGATAATGATCCGAGGCACGGAATTCTAAGAAATGTTCCTGTAAGAGTTACAGTGGGGGAACAGACACAAACAAAAACCATTCATAGAATCCAATTCGGACGTTATCATTATGAATATACGGTTGACTTTACTTTTCATTTGTACGACAGACACAGAAGTCATACTGTTAATAATACCTTTCATGTAACAGCAACCGTTGATCCGCAAGATTTTTATCATGATTATGACAGGTCAAACAATACCATTAACTTTGATATTGTTTTTTAAATAAAAATTAGAAAGTATGTAAATATTTTTCGGCTTATCTATTAATCAATAATCAAACATTCTTACTCTTTTTATCAATTTTTTTCTTTGAGTGAGAGTAATTATGTTTTAAAAGATTACATTTTTGTCAGGTTATTTACAAAAATGTCGTTCTCGGAGCAGTTCTTTTTGTTAATAATACATGAAGAATTCTTGTTTGTCTTAAAAAATTGTAAATTTAAATTTGTGGCATGAAAATTGTTTATAATGTTTATTGAATAAATTAAAGGAGGTTAAGAGATGAAAAGAAAAGTTTTTGTGTTTTTCCTGATTGCAATATTCATTGTTGCAATAGGTTATTCTCAAAGTATCACAGTAACAAATCCCCATTCGGGAGATACGTGGTATAAGGGTGGTTCTCATCATTATACGATAAGATGGACAAAAAGTGGCAGTATGAATGCAAATGTTAAGATCAGGCTGTATCAAGGTGATTCAAGGGTTTTAGCCATAACGGATTCAACGCCTAATGATGGAGAGTATGAGTGGTCAATTCCTGAGAGTGTAGACGAAGGTACATATAAAATCAGAGTAAAAACAATTGATAATGCTGTTTTTGATGATAGTGAGGAGTTCTATATTGCAAACCCTCCATCTTCATTCCCTGCGATAACAGTAACAAATCCCCATTCGGGAGATATCTGGTATAAGGGTGGTTCTCATCATTATACGATAAGATGGACAAAAAGTGGTAGCATGAATGCAAATGTTAAGATCAGGCTGTATCAAGG
Organism: Candidatus Aminicenantota bacterium; assembly: GCA_027031485.1. GTDB lineage: Bacteria > Acidobacteriota > Aminicenantia > JAMOAD01 > JAMOAD01 > JALXDT01. The sequence goes on from JALVQI010000218.1 coordinate 14,814, forward strand.
TGATTCAAGGGTTTTAGCCATAACGGATTCAACGCCTAATGATGGAGAGTATGAGTGGTCAATTCCTGAGAGTGTAGATGAGGGGACATATAAAATCAGAGTAAAAACAATTGATAATGCTGTATCTGATGACGGAGAGAATTTTGAAATCAGAGAAGAATCGGGCACAATGCCAGGCACTATTTATCCCCCTTTCTCAAGAGCCCGGGATTTTGAGATCAAGCATATTAGCTATTTAGTCAGGAGAGGAACTTATTTAGTCGTACATCTGAAAAATTATCATAATTCCTATGACGGCGATTTAAAGTTTCGTGTAAATGTGGTTGACAATAAATCTCACACGGGAAGTACACGCTATTTTACAAAACATGTAAGAATAAATGCAGGTGAAGAAAAGGAAATTTATCTTAATATGTCTTTAGGTGTTTTCTCTCTGTGTGGGAAAGAGGTTACTGTTACAGTTGATCCTGATAATACAATACCAGAGACAAAAGAGGATAATAACACCTTGATGAGGGTTATATATACAAAAAAACCTGTTTTTCGTATAAGTATTACCGACAAACAAATTAAAAAAGTTAGTCATAGAATAACATATAGATGGAGAGTAAAATTTAAGATTAAGGTAAAAGCTGAAGGACGCGGTTACTATTCTTTATCTAACATTTATGTGGATTGGAAGATTGAGCCAAAGGATGGCCCTCCTCTTTTTAGATTTAATGGTTCTACCTTCGGGCCTTTTTCAATTCGTTTAAATGAGGAAAAAACATTTAATGTAGATAGAAAATTCGGACATCCTGATTTATCTCATTCAGTACACGCAAGATTAAAAGAAGGAGATTATTATATTACGGTAAAGGTAAGAACAGGAGAGAGTTGTGCCACTGCGCCTTATAGTCAGTATAGATTTTTAGTCCATCTTCGTTAATATTATTAATAATTAAAAACAATGAGGAAGGAGGTTTTCCTCCTTCCTTTTTTTATATAAATTATTATTTTCATCAGAATAAATTAGAATAAGTTTTTCATGTAGAAAGTTGATTTCAAATGCAATGATAATAGTTATAATAAAAACCCTTCTATACACACAGAACTTATTCAGCGGAAGGTTATTGAGTATTTGTGAAATTATCCATTTATGATAAATTCATATATTAAAAAATCTTCAAACTAAGGTATACCCATTATTCTTAGAGGTTAATATTATTCTGGATTTTATGGTTTGATCCGCAATTCCGGAAATAGCTATTAGCAGAAGAGAGAGAAAGAGGATTGGGACGAGAATATGATACAAATATTATACTATACTATGTTAAATTTTATATGCGTCAATAAAGGACTACGTATTATAAGAGATCTTCCTTAAATATTGGTGATTTTGTGGATATTACAGGGAAGAAATGGTCTTTTGACACAAAAGATGTTTGGGTTGATCTATGAGTTGACGGTGATAATTTTATCAGAGGAGATCATGAGATTATTCATTGAAAGTAGAGTTAGATATAAAAAGGCCAGCAGGTTTTTAAAGAAAGAATATTAAAAAACATAGAGGGTAAATCGGGAAGACCATAAATTTATTGAGCTTAATGTTCATAACAAAATTTCTGATGCTAAATTTTAAAAATAATATTTATTAATTATCTTACTGTGAAACATCAGAACAAAAATGTCTAACCATTCGACAAAATTGTTAGGTTTTATGCTCTTATATTTTTTTTAACCTTAATTAAATAAAAATAATTACTTAATTATGTTTTGAAACTACTGTTTTTGGCACAAAATTTGAATATCTGTTTATCAATTTAATTAGGAGGTTAAAAAATGAGAAAAAAAATTAAGATTCTATTCATTCTTTTATTTTTTGTCTCAGCTCTTTCATTTGCTCAGACTATCACAGTGACAGATCCCCATTCCGGGGATACCTGGAATAAGGGAAACACTTATACAATCAGATGGACAAAATCGGGTAGTATGAATGCAAATGTAAAAATCAGATTAATGCAAGGGGGGAGAAAGGTATTAGCCATAACAGATTCAACGGCAAACGATGGTTCGTACAGCTGGACAGTTCCTTCAAGTGTTGCAAACGGCTCTTACTATATAAGGGTGAAGACAATAGACAATGCGGTTTATGATGATGGGGAAGTTTTTACAATTTCAGATCAACCAGCTGCGAATATAACCGTGACAGATCCCCATTCGGGAGATACCTGGAATAAGGGAAACACTTATACAATCAGGTGGACAAAATCGGGTAGTATGAATGCAAATGTAAAAATCAGATTAATGCAAGGGGGGAGGAAGGTATTAGCAATAACAGATTCAACTACAAACAGCGGAAGCTACAGCTGGACAGTTCCTTCAAGTGTTGCAAACGGCTCTTACTATATAAGGGTAAAGACAATAGATAATGCGGTCTATGATGATGGAGATGAGTTCAATATTAAAGAAAAATCGGGAAGTACGACTGTGGCAAGAATTGTGAGACAATACGGCAATGTACGTGCATTTAATGATTTTGAGATTAAAGATATTTTTTATTCTTATAACATCCAAGTTTATAATCATGGTGGTTGGGTAGCCGTAAAAATAAAAAATTATGTTAATAATTTTGATGGAAATCTGAAATTCAGAGTTTTCTTCCCCGACACAGATACATCATTAACTCATCCGCTAAACTATACGAAACATTTGAACATGAGAGTTGGCGAGGAGAAAACAATATATCTTGTTCCAATTGCATTGGTAGGTGAAGTTCCTTTATGTGGAAAAAGAGTTAGAGTTATGATAGATCCTGATAATGAGATTGTTGAAACAAAGGAAAATAATAATTCTATTGAAAAAAAGATTTACACAAAGAGAGCTGACTTTAACATTACTATAAGTGATTTAAAGCTCCTAAAAACTTATTTAATCTCAACACATAAGTGGAGGGTAAAGTTCAAAATTCATGTAAGAGCTGGCGGAAGTGGTTATACTTCTCTGTCAAATGTTTATACTTATTGGGATATTGCTCCAAGAGGAGAAGAAGGTGTCTTATTTTCCGAAATCCCTGTTCCTTCTTTTACAATAAATCTTAATGAGGAGAAAGTTGTAAGTGTGGATAAAAAATTCGGCCATCCTGATTTGGATCACTCAATAAGACCAAGATTAAAAGCTGGTTATTATGTTATAACTGTCAAAGTGATGATATTCCCAAGAAACTGTGAAAATGCAATGACACTTGGAACTCGGAGATTTTCAATTCATCTTCATTAAAAACATGAGTAAATAAAAGATAGTGTAAAGGAAGGAGGTTTTCCTCCTTCCTCTTTGCTTTTATATAAAATGAAAAAACATTTTTATTTTATAATTTTTATTTTAATTTTAATGAGTTTTTCATGTAAGAATATTGATTCTAATGAGAACGATAATAATAAAGAAAATTCTCCTATCCCCACTGAGCTTGTCCAGCCTCAGGACATTGAATATCTGGGAGCTTTCAGATTACCTGTTGAAGAGGAAGGGACCGTAAACAGCTGGGAGTGGGGAGGATTTGCATTAACTTACTATCCCAAAGGAGATAAAGACGGAGAGGATGACGGATTCCCGGGTTCGCTGTTTGGGACAGGTCACGCATGGGAGTACAGATTTTCGGAGATAAACATCCCGAAACCTGTTATATCCAGGAACAAGAAAATATCAGAACTAAACAGAGCGAAAACCCTTCAAGGTTTTAGGGATATTTTAAATATTTCAGATTATGAAATATTAAGAGTGGGGATTCAGTATCTCCCGGCTCAGGGTGGTCAAAGCAAGGGAAAACTTTATTTTTGTTTCGGCCAGCATTTTCAGGAGCCCCAGGATTTGACCCACGGCTGGTGTGAGCTTGATTTGAAAAATCCCAAAAAGAGAGGTTACTGGTATATTGATACATCTCATCACGAGTATAATACCAATGATTATATGTTTGAGATTCCCAAAAATTGGGCTGATAAATACGCTGAAGGTTATTATCTTGCCACCGGAAGATTCAGAGACGGAGGTTGGTCGGGACAGGGTCCCTCTCTATTTGCAATAGCCCCCTGGAAACAAGGGAATCCACCCCCGAACGGAACAAAGCTCAAATATAAAACCCTTCTGAAATACACATCCACAGAGGACTATGATCAACCCCAGCATACAATGAATGATTATCAAAATTCTGACGAATGGCAGGGCGGAGTATGGCTTACAAAAGGAAACAAAGCAGCGGTTATTTTTGTAGGCACTAAAGGGAAAGGAGAGTGCTGGTATGGCAATGAAAATGGTCCCTGCCTTAATTGTGATAACAGGGGATGGTGGTCAACTAAGTTTGAAGGGCAGATAATATTTTACGATCCTTCTGATTTTGTTAAAGTCTTAAAGGGGGAATTAAAAGAGTATGAACCTCAGCCATATGCTAAATTAAATATAGATAAATATCTGTATCATATTCATTCGGAGCAACAGAAGGATCATCTTGGAGCTGTGGCATTTGACAGAGAAAGGGGATATCTCTATATTATGGAACCATATGTTGACAATGATAGACCTATTGTTCATGTATTTAAAATAAAGTGACATTTCAGTAATTTTCCCGTTTATCATAAGAAATTTGATAAAAGGGAAAAAGTTGGCATAAAAACTGATAGCCATATATTTATTAAAATTTTAATTTAATAAAGGAGAAAAAGAATGAAGAAAAAAGTTTTTTTGTTGTTTTTTGTTTTTATTTTTCTAACTACTCTTGTTTTTTCCGCAACAATTACTGTAACAAATCCTCACAGCGGACAGGTCTGGTATAAAGGCAAAACTTATACCATTACATGGGTAAAATCAGGAAGTATGAAAGAGATTGTTAAGCTCAGATTATTTAAAAAGGATGATCAAGGGTTTAAATTAAGGATCACGGATTCAACGGAAAACGACGGAAGTTTTGAATGGACAGTACCTGCAACCGTTGCGGATGGTTCTTACTATATAAGGGTAAAGACAATAGACAATGCGGTCTATGATGATGGGGATCTATTTGAAATAAAAGATAAAAAATTTGATAACAATTCAGGAATAAATGGAAGCACTAATAATATTGGTCTAAGAAGACCTCACTATTCAGTTTTAATGAAAATATCTATAATTAGTCCTTCAAAATCATCGGAATGGAAAGAAGGAAATACTATGAAAATTAGTTGGGATGATAAATATACAAAAGGGAAAAAGGTTAACATAGAATTATATGATTATACGGGGAAGAGATTAATTAAAACAATACAAAAAAATTGGCGGTTAGGGAATGCTTTCAAATGGACAATTCCTAAATTGGAAGATACTTCCACTCTGAACAGACAATTCAGAATTAAAATCACCACATCAGATAAAAGTGCGGAAGGAATGAGTGATAATTTTCATATATCCAGGAATATAGTTAAAAAAACTATTATAATTCCTTATGATGATATACAACCCAAGTGGAAAGGATTCAGACAGTTTAATATTCTTTGTAATCCCTCAAGATCGGATTATGTTTCATGGAAAGGTATAAAAGGTACTGCAATTGTAGGATATGAAAATTCTTATAGGGAATGGGGAGTAAGCTGCTTTTTCAAACAGCATGAATCGCTAAGATCATACATTCATTTTAATCTAAATCAATTGCCAAAAAACATAATGATAATTTCTGCTGTTTTAAATCTTGAAGTTGTAAAAGATGTTTATCTTGCTCCCGGCGAGGTTGCCCACCGCCCTACGGAGACAAGTTTGGGAAGAATAGTTGCCTTAACATCTCCTTTGACCAATGCCTTTTCTTTAAATGGAAATGATATTTATACGACAGATTATGATAATTTAAAAATAATTAAGGTTCCCATCACTAAAACTGTAATTAACTGGAGAAAAGGGAAAAACTATGGTCTTGTGCTTATTAGCAGAGATGAAGCTTTTCATAAAACAAAGGAGATAAACATTTTTTATTTCAAACCTTCGCTTAAAGTTGTTTATTTTGAGAGTGAATGAGCAAAATTTTATATTGAGTTTGAAATATTAATTATTTTAGAAAAGCTAAAATATGAATTTATATTTTCCTATTATAATAGTTTAACTGTCCAATTCAACAATTTTGTATGATGTTTCGACAAAAAAGACGAAGCAACTGTCTTTTTTTTAACTCCATATAGGAAAATTCTTTTTTTTAAATAAAATCTATTCTGGTATAAAAATTGAAAGAATTTTTTACAATTGAAATTCAAGAAGTATGATTTAAAAGTGAGGTGTTAAATGAAAAAAGGAATTATGCTCTTTTTATTAATCTTTTTCGGATTAATTATTCTCTTATCAGCAGGAAATATTGGATTGATTGAACCTCATCAGAATGCTGTTTGGTGCAAAGGGCAAACTTATGAGATAGTGTGGATGGTTTTGGGAGATGTCTATCCTGTGAGTAAACTAAGACTTTACAATGCTTCAAACACTGTGAAAATTTTAAATATAATCAACAAAGTTCCAACTCCTCAGGGTGTATTTCCATGGAAGGTTCCCTTTTCAATACCCGATGGTAAATATGTAATTAGAATAAAAACAATTAATAATAAAACATATGCGGTATCAAAGGTTTTTACAATTAAAAATTGTTCTGCCCCCGCTCCTTCACCCTCCCTATCCGGAAATATAAAAATAATTTCACCTGCCCCCAATGTGGAATGGACAAAAGGCAATACTTACAAAATCAGGTGGCAGTATAATATCAAGAAAGGCATTCCAATTAAAATCAGACTTCTTGATTCTATCACTATGACAAAGGTGTTAGGTATTGTAGATTCGTACCCTGGAAATACAGGAAGTTTTGATTGGAAAATTCCCGATAACATTAAGGAAGGAATTTATAGAATCAGAGTTAAAACTATAGATAATAAGATTTGGGATGATTCTCAGGTGTTTAAAATCAAAAATGGTGTTGTAATTGCAGAATACAAACCGATAAAACTTGAAAAGCCTTACATCTTTTATTCCCCTAAAAGCACTGACACATGGAGACCGCTTCATAGTTATGAAGTGCATTTGGAATTTTATAGAAATAAGGTGGCATCATTAGGATGGGGAATAATGTCCGTTTACTCCAAATTAAGATTTAAAATTGTTTCTGTTGATAACCCTAAAGTCAAGCCCCTTATAATTGCTGAACAAAATTATAATTCCCCCTACAAACAAGTTCAGAATATTGCTCCTCCGGGAGAGCGTGAAAAAATGAAACATATTTATCATTTTGTATGGTATTTTAAAGGCTCATATAATCTTCCCACAGGAAAATATAAAGTAGTTTTTCAATCTTTGGAAAAACCTTCCCTGACAATGGAGAGTGATGTCTTTCACATTGTAAACAATCTTCCTTCAGGAGGTGGATATTTGGATATTCCCGGGGTCGGAGATGTTAAAATAAATGGTATGTATTTTGATAATGCTACAAAAAATGTATATGTTAGTATAACAAACAACAATTATCCTCTATCAGATTTCTACCTTAATTACGTATTGTGTACTACTGAGGGGGGAACAAAATCTCAATCTTTTAAGTGCGAGAATAGAAGCAAATCAGGGTTTGTTAAGAATATAAAAGTACCACAGTATCAAACTGTTAAAGTCCCTGTAATAAAGAATTTTCAATGTTTTAATAATAAACCACCCGCTTCATGTGTTAATCCATCCCCTTTTCCAAGACCTATTTGGTTTTCAGCTTCACTTATGTCAAACAAAACAAATGAAGAAGCTGCTTCCATAAGTGGGTTTCTGTGTAAAACCCTAAAACCTGACATACGGGTTAGGGATGTTCTCTTCTTAGAAAAGAAGAACGGAGGTTCCTTCTGGCTTAAATACAATACTTACAACGAAGTTCCTAAATATTTGTTCAAAAATACATCCGCCTACATAGAAGCTCCTATACAGGTGGACATTGAAAATTGGGGTTGTACTAAGAGAACTTTCTATATAGATCTTTATGTTGAGGATGGTCCTTATTTGAATGAGAAAAAGGGTATCAGATTGGGCTCTATGACCTTAGGACCTGGAGAAACCGGTTATTTTAAATCTTCTCCTGTTAAAATATCAATTCCAATGGATGGAAAGTTTCATAAATTGGTTTTAATCGCTGATCAGGAAGAAGCCGGAAATGAAGGCTATATGCAATCCTATCTGAATAACATTATAGTAACCTTTGTCAAAATTGTCCCTGAAAATAACAGATTATGGTAAATTTCCGTTAAACAGATATAAACATTTCCTTAACTATATAAGCTTATTTCAAAATAAGAAGAGAGAATTAATAAATAAGTTCAGAACTTTCACTCTTTAATGTAAAGGAAGGACACTAAATTCTTTTTAAATTTTATTAAATAACTTATATTTAAAAACCTATTTAAAAATTGAAAATTATCTTAATTTTGACAATTTCGTAGGGTATTGCAACAATTTTGTTATATGTTTTTAAAGGTATAACCTAAAGATAAGTTTATTCTTTTTGATGTATGAAAATGGCACGATTTTTGATGGGTAATAATGCTGAAAAATTTTTAAGGAGGTTAAAAGATGAAGAAAGTTTTAATGGTTTTTTTAATCGCAATGTTCATTGTTGCTTTTGCTTATTCACAAAGTATCACAGTCACGAATCCTCACTCCGGACAGACATGGTATAAGGGGAATACTTATACAATCACCTGGACAAAGTCAGGTTCTATGAATGCAAATGTAAAAATCAGATTGTACCAGGGGGGAGTAAAAATTCTTAGTATCACAAATTCTACACCTAACAATGGAAGTTACTCCTGGCCAGTTCCTAACAGTTTGCCATCCGGAACTTATAAGATAAGGGTGAAAACAATAGATAATGCAGTCTATGATGATAGTGAAGTTTTTGAAATAGCAAATCCTCTTCCTTCTGGCGGTTCAATTTCTATAACCCATCCTGCTGCGGGTGAATGCTGGGAAAAAGGTTCAACTCATACAATCACCTGGACAAAATCAGGTTCTATGAATGCAAATGTAAAAATCAGATTGTTTCAAAGTAGCACAAAAGTTCTTAATATTACAAATTCTACACCTAACAATGGAAGTTACCCCTGGACAGTTCCCACAACTTTATCCGATGGAACCTACTATATTAGGGTGAAGACAATTGATAATGCTGTGTTTGATAATGGTGGTTATTTTTATATCAAAAGCAGCTGTGATGAAGGGAGCGGTCCTTCTTTTGACCTGGGAAGATTTACTGCTGCTTTAGATCCTGTTGAACTGGCTATATTAATGCATGGCCCCGGCCCTATTTCCATAGGGGGAATTGGCAGTATGAAAGAGGTTCTTGAAAAACAAGGTGTTAAAATCCCTATAAGAGTAACACTTATGAGAGGCAGGGAAGTTGTTCAGGATTTCGGAGTTTTTAAACCTGTATTAAAAAGAGGAAGAGTCTTTTTTAATTCTATGCCGGCAACATTCAGTTTAAAACTTACTCCGAAAATGAAAGAGATTATTGGTACACATCCGGAAGAGTTCAGGCTTGTTATAATGTCAAAAGGTGAGGTTTTAGCAGAGAAACCTCTTAAACTTCAGGAAAGAAGGAGAACCATTGACTCAAGACTGACCACTATTAATCCCAAAATAATAAAAAATATCAGGGTTGTCGGATGCCCTGATCCTGCCGTTGTAGATATTAAATTTTCCATTGTGCAAAGATATTCACAGTTTAGAGGTAAAGTTAGGATAACAGGAGTGGTAAAGAATGTAGGAAAAGCTGATTATATAAGTAAGCCCGGTCGTCAATCAATTGTTTTGGATGCGGGCGATGCCGCTCATCCTCTAAAAACAATACCGTTTACGAACTTAAAAAGCGGGCAATCCATAACTATTTCTTATGAGCTTAATTGGGATTCTGCCTCTCCGAATGAAGGAGAATTTCCCCCCACTTATAGAGTTTATATTGTCTATGATCCTGATATTACAATGGATTCAATAAAAACAAACGATGATTGCAATGTTAATAATAACAGTATGACAAAAAGCGGAAAAGCTATTAACGATATGCTGAAATAGCACAAATCTTTCCTCATAATCGTGGAAGCCGCCTCTTTTTTAAAGAGGCGGCTTTTTTATTTTAATTGTATAAATTTTTACAGGTATGTAATTTTCGTCGACGAAATTGTCAGTAATTTTAGGTATAAAGAAAATTATTTCAGCTCTTTAATAAAAAATATCAAATCTCTTAGAAAAAAATAAGTTTGGCACGTTTTTTGATAAATAAGAATATTGAAAATTTTTAGGAGGTTAAAAGATGAAAAAAATCTTTATGTTTTTATTATTTGCAATGTTTATTGTTGCGATAGGTTATTCGCAAAGTATCACAATAACAAGTCCCCATTCGGGAAATTGCTGGGAAAAAGGTAAAACTTACACAATCACCTGGACAAAGAGCGGAACTATGAATGCGAATGTAAAAATCAGGTTATATCAGGGAGGTACGAAGATATTATCCATAACTGATTCAACACCTAACAATGGAAGTTACGGCTGGACAGTACCTGCAACTGTTGCGGATGGTTCTTACTATATAAGGGTGAAAACAACAGATAATGCAGTCTATGATGATAGTGACACTTTTCAAATTAAAACCTCATGCTCTTCGGGTAGTAGCTATCCTTTCTTAAATCTGAAGAAATATCTTGCAGGAATGAATCTGGGGGAACTTGCGGTTTATATGCATGGTCCGGGTCCTCGGATAAGAAATTTTGATAAAATAAAGAATCTTTTTGAAAAAGCAAATTTCAAAGAGCCTGTTACTATAAAGCTTTTTAAAGGAAGGACAGAAATTACCAATCTCGGAACATTTAGGCCGGAGATAAGAAATGGAAGAGTGAATTTTAATACGGTGCCCTCTATCTTAAATGTGAATCTTAATTCAAAACAGAAAGAGATGATGATTGAAAATCCAGAAAATTGTTTTCTTGTTTTCTTTTCTAAAAGTAAGATTATCGGCAGGACAAGAGTGAAAGTAAAACTTGACAATGGTAGACTTAGTAAAATTCCAAAATTTTCCCCTAAAACTTTTACTCGTTCTTCGGATCTTGCTGCGGTTAAATTAAGTTTAACAATATATCGTAGTTATCGAACAATAAATTCTAAAACTTATATAAGAATGGAAGCTCAGGCGATAATTCAAAATATTGGAAAGAATAATTTTAGAGATTATACAGGGAAATCCTGGATCTATCTGAATTTGGCTACTATGAATGATTCTTACCCTCTGGAGAATTTTAAGATTACTTCTTTAAGTGTAAAAGAGAAAAAAGTTGTTACTAAAAAATTTTGGTATCCCGTTGATGGTTATGGTTTTTTTTATCAGGAAGAAATAGATAGCGGTGACGCCACTGAAGTTGATAACTATGAAGGAGTTGAGGTTATTATAAGTTCTCCCTTTGATACAAATAGAAACAATAACACTAAATTCATTAATAACCTTAAAGTCATGAATTTAATTAAAGATTTTCTAAAAACTTCTAACTTTTCAAAAACAATAACAGAATAAGTTTGATATGAATTTTGTAAATTATTGTAAAGAAATGAAAGATCGTTTTAGGAAGAGGAAAAGAATGATTTAGTTTACCAATTAAGAAAAAAGAGAAGAAGATGTTTTTTCTCTTTTTTTTTGTTTTGCCTATAAAAAATATTCGACAGAATGGAACGAAATTTGCAGGTTCTTTTAATAAGAAAAGGAGGTAAAAAATGAAGAAAAGACTTTTAATGTTTTTTTTAATCGCAATATTTATTATTACTTTGGGTTATTCGCAGAGCATCACGGTAACGAATCCTCATTCGGGAGATACCTGGTATAAGGGAAAAACTTACGAGATAAGATGGACAAAAAGCGGAAACATGAATGCAAATGTTAAAATCAGATTAATGCGGGGTGGCACGAAGATACTCGCTATAACAGATTCAACGGCAAATAATGGAACCTATAAGTGGACAATTCCAATTTCGCTTCCGAACGGTCAATACAGGATAAGAGTGAAAACTATAGATAATGCAGTTTTTGCGGAAAGCGAAGTTTTTACCATTAAAGTTAGGTTTGAAATGGCTAAAAGGAATATTTCTTCACAGCTCACCTTATTAAAAACTCCTCTCCGGATTAAATCTCCGGATCTTGCTATAGTAAAAACAAGCCTTACTATTTATCGTGATTTTAAGTGGTCGCACAATATAAGATATATAAGAATAGAATTTAAGGGGCTCATTCAGAATGTTGGGACAAAAAATTATGTGGATAACTCAGGAAAACCTTGTATATTTCTATACTTGTCAACAATGTGGATGGATTATCCGGAAGAGGAGTTTAGGCTTCCTTCTTTAAAAGTGCATGAAAGGAGAATTTTTTCTCACACAATTTGGTATCCAGTAGATGGATTTATGATTGGAGGAGAATATTTTTACAAGGGTGTTCTCTTTCGTATAGAAACTGATAAAGAGATAAACAAAACAAATAATTACAAAGAATTTTATGTTAATGAAGTTAAAACTTTTATAGAGGATTTTCTAAATTCAAGTGCAAATGTAAGAACAATAAATAAATAGGCCCTTTTACATAATTATTGATGGGTGTATTCTTTTAGTTAAATTTTATTGTTTCTTTTCTCAAATGCATTAATTCATACATAAGTCATGAGGTATGATCCAGGGGATTGACGATTTAAAAGAGCTTCTTGAAAAAAGCTTTAAATGTCTATAAGAATAAGGTTAGTGGAGAAAAAGCTCATTTTAAATTTCAGGGAACTTATCAAAATAGAGCTGAGCATACTGGATAAAAATTATTTTGATTGTTATAAAACCTGTAACATTAAAAAGATTGCATAAACCTGATATTTATTGTGCCTGTGAAAAAGTCAGGAATGAGTGACTCTTTTATAAATAAATCTGTTTTAAATATTAAAAAGAAAGTCCTTTCTTCTGATTGAAAATGATACAAGTTTCGTAAAAATGTCGACATAAATGTCGATCTCATTAGTATAAAAAATAGGATTGCTTTTTTATGGATTAAAAAATAATAGGATTTTAAAGGTTTTTCATAATTGGCATGAAAATTGAAATTTAATTTATTGAAAAATTTAAGGAGGTTTTAAGTGAGAAAAAGAGTTTTTTTGTTATTTTTAATTTTGATGTTTGTTAGTGTAATTGGCTTTTCACAGAGTATCACAGTAACAAGTCCTCACTCGGGAGGTTGCTGGGAAAAAGGTAAAACTTACACAATCACCTGGACAAAGAGCGGTAGTATGAATGCGAATGTAAAAATCAGGTTATATCAGGGAGGTACGAAGATATTGGCTATAACAGATTCAACACCTAACAATGGAAGTTACAGCTGGACAGTACCTGCAACCGTTGCGGATGGTTCTTACTATATAAGGGTAAAGACAATAGACAATGCGGTCTATGATGATAGTGACACTTTTCAGATTAAGGTGTCCTGCTCTTTAGGTGGAGGAACAATTACGATAACTTCTCCCCATTCGGGAGATTGCTGGAAACAAGGTTCGACCCATACAATCACCTGGACAAAGAGTGGAACTATGAATGCGAATGTAAAAATCAGGTTAATGCAAAGTGGTGCAAAGATATTGGCTATAACAGATTCAACACCTAACAATGGAAGCTACAGCTGGACAGTACCCGCGACTGTAACAGATGGCTATTACCAGATAAGAGTGAAGACAATAGATAATGCGGTCTATGATGATAGTGACACTTTTCAGATTAAGGCTTCATGTTCTTCAGGTGGAAGCGGTGGACCTCATATAGATCCATGGATTATTGAAAAAATCAGATTGGCAAAACCTATATGGGGATGGGGTCCGTGGGGTCCTATAGGCCCGGACGGTCCTGGACCTCTTTGCCCTCAGTGTCTTAGATTGGATATTAGCAGAATAAAAGAAATAGCTACTCCTCCTGTTACCATTTTAAAGAGAGGAGAAAAAACAGTCCCTGTTCAGATATTTCTATTTCAAGGAGAGGAGCCCTTAACTGAGGTCGGAGAAATCACTCCGGAGGGGAAATTAAATCTTAATGGTAGATTTTCAAGACATAATAGAAATATGTTAACTATTAATGTAGGGAAAGAGTTAAACTTAAATAAAGGAGAGCTAAAGCTGGTATTTAAAAATGCTGAAACCGGGAAAATTATAAACTCCGTTCCTGTAAGTATTCGTAACAGGAAAATGGTAAGATAGGTAAAAATATCCGAGCCGACAAGCCCTTCTGCCGACAGCAGAAGGGCTTACTTATTTAAAAGGAAAAATTTAGTAATAAATATTTGGTTCTTTGAGAAAAATGATTGTTGAGTGTTAATGTCATAGTTGGTATAATTAAAAGAGAATGGAATATTATTTAGTATTGGAGAGAAAATCATTAATGGCGGTAGCCTGTCAAATTTCATTAATAAGGAGATATAATGAAAATTTTAGTAACAGGGACAGCGGGCTTTATAGGGTTTCACCTTGTAAAAAGACTTGTTCAGAATAATTTTCATGTTATCGGTCTTGATAATATAAATGATTATTATGATGTTAGGTTAAAATACGGAAGGCTTAAAGAAACCGGTATTGAAAAAGAACAAATAAATTACGGAGAATTAACTCAATCATCAAAATATGAAAATTATCGTTTTATAAAATTAAATCTTGAAGATAAAGAGAAGCTGGATAAACTTTTTGAAGAGGAAAAATTTGATATTGTTTGCAACCTTGCGGCTCAGGCAGGGGTAAGGTACAGCCTGACACACCCTTATTCCTACATAAATAGTAATATTTTGGGCTTTATAAATATTCTTGAAGCAAGTAAAAACAATGAGATAGAACATCTTTTTTATGCAAGTTCATCTTCGGTTTACGGAGCTAACAAAGAGATTCCATTTAAAGAGAGTGATAAAGTGGACCAACCTGTTTCCCTTTATGCGGCTACTAAAAAAGCTGATGAGCTTTTTGCTCATACCTACTCTCACCTTTATAATTTGAAGACAACAGGTTTGAGATTTTTTACGGTTTACGGTCCTTGGGGAAGACCGGATATGGCTCTTTTTAAATTTGTTAAAGCCATGTTAAATAATCAACCGATTGATGTTTACAATTTCGGAGATATGAAAAGAGATTTTACCTATATAGATGATATTATTGAGGGGGTTTATAAAATCATAGTTTTAAATAAGGATAGAAAAGAGGCATATAAAATTTACAATATTGGAAACAGCAAGCCTGTAAATCTTATGGACTTTATAAAAGCCATAGAAAAAGCTTTAGGAAAGAAAGCGAAAAAGAATTTCCTTCCGATGCAACCCGGAGATGTACCCTCAACCTATGCCGATGTTTCAGAACTAATAAAAGATTTTAACTATAAACCTTCCACCTCTGTTGAGGAGGGGGTAAGAAAGTTTGTTGAATGGTATAAGGAGAATTATAAAAAAGAGTAAACTTAATTTTTAAAAGAATTATAAATGAAGAAGTTGAGTTAGCGAATAGTTTTAAATTTTATGAAAAGGAAAATAGTATTATAATGGGGATGCTTGTTTTAGTCCCATTTATTTTGAGTTTTTATGAGGGAAAAATATTAAAAATATAATTTTTATAATTTTAGATCTTAAAATAATCCCTATTTTAGAAAATTGAGAAATTAAAAAAGGAGAATTGATAAATATTCGATTTTTATAAAAATAATGAAAGTTATAAAAATAATTAAAGAAAAAAGATCTTTAAAAAATATAATTTCATATGAAAGACAACCTATCTAAAAAGGTAATAAAAGGTGTAAAGTGGTCGTATTTAACCTCCTTTGTTAAATTTTTGTTAAACTTAGCTACTGTTTCCGTGCTTGCGCATCTTTTAAAGCCTGAAGACTTCGGAGTTATAGCGTTGAGTATAAGTCTTATTAATGTATTGTCAGCAATATCAAGTTTAGGAGTTGGCCCCACAATAATTTATAATGAAAATATAAACGATAAGTTTATAAAAACATCTTTTGCATTAACTTTGTTTCTTGGTATATTTTTTTTTGTCATTCTCTATTTTAATGCATCATTTTTTGCTTCTTTTTTCAAATTATATGATTTTGCAGATGTTATAAAAGTAATGAGTATATCTCTTATATTTATTAATATAAACAAAGTATCTTATTCGCTATTGAGAAAAAATTTAAAGTTTAAAAGTATAATGATTTCGCGTAATCTCTCCTATTTTGTTTCTTATACAATCATCGGAGTTGTATTTGCTTTGTTAGGATTCGGACTATGGGCATTGGTTTTTGCTTACATTATGGAAAAAATACTGTTTCTTTTGATTAATTATTATAATTTTAAATATCCGATTATTCCCATCATTTATAAAAAAGAATTAAAATTATTCTATAAATATGGTGGATGGATATCTGTTGACAGAATGCTCTCTGTTATTGCTAATGAAGGAGATTATTTTATTGTCAGTAGAATATTCGGAGATAAAGTTCTTGGATTTTACGAACGTTCATTTAAATTGTCTAATATGATCCCCAACAATTTGCTTAATTCATTAGATAGAGTATTGTTTCCGACATTATCTATTATAAAAGATAAGTTAGAAAAATTAAAAACAACTTTTATCCACAGCTCAAATTTAATTATTATGATAGGATTACCAATATCAATTTTTACACTACTTACTTCTCCTGAAATTATTATTTTTCTGTTGGGCAACAAATGGAGTCCTGCTATTCCGATTTTCAGAATATTCTCAATATTTATTTCTCTTAAAATGTTGATCCTTTTAATCAATTCATTGATAAAAGCTACAGGGTATGTTATCAAGAAAACAATATATACGGCATATTATGCACTCATGGTTTTAACTTTCTCCTTAATCGGAAGCCATTGGGGAATAGAAGGAGCTTCTTTAGGCGTACTTTTAGCCATTTTCATTTATCTGGGATTTTTACTATACCAGAGTCTTGAAATACTTGATATGACTTTTTTATCTTATTTAAAAGAAATATTTAATTCTATTTTATTTTCTCTGTTTTATTTGCTCACATTCATTACTATGCTTTTTTTTATAAGACAATTGTTCCAAGTGTTATGGATGAGATTTGTTATACTTTTTTTAGTAGCTGTAGTCTTATATCCATTTTGTTTATATGTATTTTTAAAAAAAATGGAGTTAAAGAGTTTTAAATGGATTTTGTTGAAATTAGATATAGAATTAATTTCTAAATTTAGCAAAATCTTTTTTAAGGTTGATTAATGTTACCGAATTATATAATTGCCGGGGCTCAAAAAGCTGGAACGACTACTGTTTTTAAGGTTATAAAGCAGCATCATGATGTTTTCGTTCCTAAAATTAAGGAAATTCATTTTTTTGATAGGACGGAAAATTTTAGAAGAGGTAAAAAATATTATCTAAAGTATTTTTTGGGTGGCAAAAACCAAAAGATTGTAATGGATATAACTCCTAATTATATGTATGTAAAAGAAGTTCCAAAAAGGATTAAAGAAATATTGCCAGAGGTTAAATTAATATTTTTTTTAAGGGATCCTATTAAAAGAGCATATTCAAACTACTGGCATAATGTAAGATACCAAGCTGAAAAGTTAAGCTTTTCTGAAGCTATCAAAGTAAAAGGGAATCCATACATTATGAAAAGTATGTACTTTAAACATTTGGAAAGATTTTTGAAGTATTTTGATAAACAAGATATACTTATTTTTATTAGTGAGAGGATGTTTAATGATCCTTTGAGTTTTTATAAAAAATTTTTTTATTCTATTGGTATAAATTATTTAGATACAATAAATTACAATATAAAAGAAAATAGTGCGAGGGTCCCGAAATTTGTATTTCTTGAAAAAATTTTTTTCTCTGAAAAAATAGTTATTAGAAATGTTAGAAAGATGGTTCCAAGAAAAATAAAAGATATAATTAGAAAGTTGGATGAAAAGATTAATATGAAACAGATAGATCTTCCCTCTTTGGGAAAAGAAATAAAAGAATTTTTAGTTGAGAAATTTAAACAAGATGTTTATAATTTAAAAAAAGAATTTTCCCTTGATTTAACAGATTGGAGAGATTTTAATTAATTATAGAAACAAATAAAAATGTTGTTTGAAACCAGAATTAAATAAAAAACCTTTATTCAAATATTAAAAATGGTTTAATTTTGCTAAGAAATATTTTTTTAAAGAGAGCCAGAGAAATTTATTGCTAAACAAATTCATTTAAATATTTAAATTTTAAGAAATCTGGCTTGAATTTATTATATGGAGAAAAGAATTGAAACTATTAAAAGTATTTAAATTCATATTAAATGAAAAGTCAAACAAAGGAGAAAAAACAAAAAGATTGATCTATGCGATTCTCTGGCAATTGTGGAAACGGATTGTGAGAAAACCAGTTGTTATAAAACTGGATAATGAAGCAAAATATATCTCTTTCCCGGATACTCCCATGGGCTCTTTTCCTATTTATGCAAAAATATATGATAGTGAAAAGATAATATTTTTAAGAAAATTCTTAAAAGAAAAAGGAATAATAATAGATATTGGTTCTAATATGGGAATATATGCTCTACTTTTAAAAGAGAAATATGAAAAAGTTATTCTTTTTGAACCTATAGATGAAACAGCGGATATCTGTGAAGCTAATATGAAATTGAACGGAATAAATTATGAGATGTATAGAATTGCTCTTGGGAATAAAGTTGAAGAAGTTAATTTTGAATTTAAAGGGAACTTTGACACAACAGCGAAAGTGAAAAATGAAGGAGGAAATTATAAAGTTAAAATGGATAAATTGGATAATCTTATAAAAAAAGAAGATTATGGTAATTTGAAATTTATAAAAATTGATGTTGAAGGCTATGAGCTTGAGGTATTAAAAGGTGCGGGAAAAGTCATAAAAGAATCAGCTGTTAAACTTATCCAATTTGAAAGATTAAGAACCACTCCTATCGAACCTCTTTTAAAATTTTTCCAAGAAATTAATTGGTCAATATTTGCTCTTAATAATGGTAAAATTTCTTATAACAAGGAAGACATATATGAGGCTCATGATCTTTTTGCTGTTAAAAAAGATATTTTTAAAAAATAGATAAATTAATATTTGTGAAACAGGAGAAAAGTTATTAATTAAAATGAGTTATAAAAGGTACAATAACCGGTGGGAGATGAAGAAAATATTGAAAAATCATAGCGTGAAAAAATGTAAACGATCTTGGTTGTTTTAAAATGAGTGTTGAAAAAATTTTAAAAAGCAGTATTTTATAATGAATAAGCTCCTGATATTTCATGTAAACTCAAATTCTTATTATAAAAATATTGTTTTTAATTCACTTAAGGAAAAATATGGTAGCTTTAAAGTAATTTTTCTTTCTGAATCAAGAAAAAGTAGAAAGTGGAAACTTAATCACAAAGATTTGAAATTTCCCTTTAAAACACTGTTTAAAGGTGATCTTGAAGATGTTAATAAAGTTTCATTGATAAAAAGAGTTCTTAAAACATTAAGGGAAGAAAACCCTGATGTCCTCTATTTGGGAGGATATTCTCAAATTGCTTATTGGAGCGCTTTGATATGGAGTAAGATAAAGAGAAAAAAAGTTATTCTTGAAATGGATTCAAATATATATAATCTCGGGAAGAAAACTTTTTACAAAGAGTTTTTTAAAAAATTCTTTGTGAAAATGTGCGACTATGGAATAACATACGGAGAGTTAAGCAAAGAATATTTTATCAAACTTGGTATGCCTGAGGAAAAGATTGTAATTAAACCGAATGTAACGGACAATGAATTCTGGGAAAAGGAAACAGAAAAATATTCAAGAAAAAGGGATGAGATTATAAGAAAAGAGGGTTTTAAAAACAAAAATTTTATTTATGTCGGGAGATTTGCTCCGGAAAAGAATTTATTTTTTTTGTTGGATGCTTTTAAAGAAATTAAAAAAAGTAAAGAGGCTGAAGGGTGGGGACTTATTATGGTGGGAGATGGAAGTCAAAGAGAGGAGCTAATGAAATATGTTGAAAAAGAAAAAATTAAGGATGTATTTTTTATTCCTTTCAAACAAAAGGAGGAACTGCCAAAATATTATGCAATAAGTGATGTTTTACTCTTGCCATCTTTAAGTGAAACATGGGGGATTGTGGTAAATGAGGCTATGGCATCGGGGTTAATCCCCCTTGTGTCAAAAAGATGCGGGGCAATTGATCTGCTGAAGCCTTGTAGAGAAGAATTTGTTTTTGATCCACTTAATCTCAATGATTTTATTGAAAAGATAAAAAGAGTTATGAATTTTCTTGAAAGAGATTTTCACAAAAATAAAATCGTAAAAAACATACATGAGTATACTACAGATTATGCATCTAATAAGATGTTAGAATTGATAAGGAAAGTAAAAGCTAATTAAAATATCTCGTGTTGAATATGCAAAATTATCTTAAGAATAGTGTTAAATATGAAATTGAAAAATTAATATAAACTTTTATTTGAGATTTTTTTCACAATGAAATCAAACCTTAAATTAATTGTTAAAAACGCAGGATATAGTTTAAGTGGACAAGTGGGTGGAACATTGATTCGAACCGTGTATCATCTGCTAATTGCAAATCTCCTTGGAGCTACTTCTTACGGGCTATATAGCCTTGGGCTGAGTGTTTTAAATATTTTGGTTATAATATCTTTGTTTGGCCTTAATATGACAGTTGTGAAATTTATTCCTGAGTATAATACCAGGAAAGATTATGAAGGTGTAAGAGGGGTTGTAAGGTTTTCTCTGTTTTTTGTAAGCTGTTTAAGTCTTTTTCTTGGTATTTTGATGTTTATCTTTTCAAAAGATCTTGCAGTCCTTGTTTTTAAAAAACAGGACTTAACAATAATATTTAAGATATTTTCTGTTTCTCTTACTCTTAAATCATTGTTAATTCTTTTAACTTCCATATTCAGAGCATTCAAACGATTAAAGTATTCAGCTTTAATCTCCGATATTGTTCAGCCTTTGAGTGCTTTTATTATTTTTCTTATTTTGTTTTATTTTAAATTTGGAATTTATGCAGCTGTTTATTCCTTTCTTTTTTCTCTTGGGATTGCTTTTGCCGTAGGGCTGCTTTTATTAAATTCAAAAATTGATGTTAAAGTTTTTAATTCTAAAGCAAGAAATGAAGGTTTAAAGCTTTTAAAGTTTTCCATCCCAATAGTTTTTTTATATTTTACGATTAGACTTTTAAATAGAACTGATATTTTAATAATAGGATATTTTATGCAAACTAAATCAGTAGGTATTTATGCTTTTTGTTACAGAATTTCTTATTTGCTCTTCTTGTTTTGGTTTTCCTTTAATGCAATTTTTTCTCCTGTTCTGTCTTCTCTTTTTACGAAAAATAAAATAAAGGAGATTGACATAATGTTTAAAACCGTATCACGATGGGTTTTTACTTTAACTCTCCCCTTTGCTATCTTCCTGATAATAAACGCAGATTTAATATTAGGATTATTCAAAAGAGAGTATGAAGAAGGTGTTGGTGTATTAATAATATTTTCAATTATGTGGCTTCTATTATCTTTTTTAGGCTCAATAGGGAATGTTTTAGTAATGGCAGGGAAAAGAGAAAAAGAGTTATATTTTTCAATTCCCATTGTTGTTGTAAATGTCATCTTGAATCTCTTGTTAATTCCGGTTTACGGTTTAAAAGGAGCAGCTTTTGCCACTATGATTTCAATAGTAGGTTTTAATTTCTTGAAAATGATTTATATTAAAAAGAAATTTGGGATTTATCCGATTGATAATAAATATAAAACGCCCATTATGGCATCTTTTATTCCAATTATTTTTTTAATATTTTTTAGAGAAATTTTCCATAATACAAAAGGAACTCTATTGCTTGTTTTTTTTAATATTATTATAGAATTATTATTATTTGTATTATCTTTATTTTTATTAAAGTTGCCTGAAGAAGATTCATATATTTTTTCAGAAATAAAGTCAAAATTAATTAAGGGAAGAAGCAATTGGGGATAATTTCTGTCTTATTACAAAAGGAATTTTATTAATGAGGAATTTTTTATTAAACAAAATTACGATAATTTATATTGGGATTGGGTAGTGATGAAATGAAAAATCTTACAGACAAAAAATTCTGGGATAAATTTTATTCAAAAAGAAATAATGAGAAGAAGCTTGGAGAACAATGGGGAGGTATAACGCAAGCTCATTTAAAAACTATATTCGATAAATATTTGTCCCGTGGTAACCTGGATTACCTGGAAATGGGTTGCGGAAATTCAAGTTGGTTAATTTATTTTGCAAAATATTATAACTACAATGTTACAGGAGTTGATTATTCTCACAAAGGAATTGAATATTTAAAACAAAGATTAAAACTTGAGGGTTTAAAAGCGGATCTGTATGAAGAAGATTTTTTTGAATTAAAAGATAAGTTGAAAAAAAAATTTGATATTGTTTCCTCTTTTGGAGTTATTGAGCATTTTGAAAAACCGTGTGAACCATTAAAACTTTTCTCTTTATTTCTAAAAAAAGATGGAATATTAGTAACAGGGATTCCAAAATTAATAGGGATGCAGGGTTTTTTTCAGAAAATTTTGGATAAAGAAATATATTTAAAGCATAAACCCATGAGCTTAGAAGATATTATAGAAAAACATAAAAAAGCGGGTTTGACTATCGTTGATAGTTTTGAAATAGGTTTTGGAACAATCGGTTTAAATCTGACTAATAGAAAGATACTTAAAAAGTTTTATATAATATACAGTAGCCTTTTAAATAAAGTTTTACGACGAATAAATTTCAAACTTATAGATAAATTAAAAATAGGGTCATATTATTTAATTCTTTCAAGGATAGATTAAAATATGTGCGGAATTTTTGGGATTATTTCAAAGGAAGTGGATAAACAATTATTAATTTCAATGGGACAAACTTTGTCTCACAGAGGCCCCGATGCAGAAGGATATTATATTGAAAGAGCGGGAAGTAAAATTATTGGATTAGGACATAAAAGATTGAGTATTATTGATCTATCTCCTTCTGCAAACCAACCGATGAAAGATGGTGATGTTGTGATTGTATTCAACGGAGAAATTTATAATTTCCCTGATCTTAAGAAGATACTTTTAGAAAAAGGTTATAAATTTTTTTCAAAATCGGATACTGAAGTCATTATAAAATCGTATATGGAATGGGGAATTGATTTTATAAGTAAATTAAACGGGATGTTTGCAATCGGGCTATTGGACAAAAAGAAAAAAACACTGTATTTAATTAGAGACAGAATAGGAATAAAACCACTATACTATTATTACAAACATGGAGACTTTGCTTTTGCTTCTGAACTCAAGGCTTTTTATAAAATTGAGAATTTTGATAAGGATATTGATCTCATAAGTCTAAATGATTATTTTTCTCTAGGTTATATTCCCTATCCTAAAACTATTTTTAAAAATTCATATAAGTTAAATCCCGGATCATATCTAAAATATGATTTAAAATCCGGAGAACTAAAAAAAGAGAGATATTGGGAGATCGATTGCCTAAACGGTAGAAAATTAAATAATATCGGTGAAATAAAAGAAAAGCTTATGTTCTTGATAGAAGATTCCGTAAGAAAAAGAATGATTTCCGATGTTCCATTAGGTGCATTTTTATCTGGTGGTATAGATTCTTCAATTATTGTGGCTAATATGGCAAAATTATCCAATAAACCTGTAAAAACTTTTACAATAGGCTTTGAAGGCGAAGAAGATGAAAGAGAATATGCAAGATTAACTTCAAAAAAATATGGAACAGAACACACTGAAGAAATCTTATCCTTTGAATCAATTGTAAATCTGATTCCGAATTTAATTTATCAAATGGATGAACCTTTTTTTGACCATTCTATTTTTCCTACATATTTGGTTTCTAAATTAGCAAGGCAAGAAGTAATTGTTGCACTTTCAGGTGACGGAGGAGATGAAAATTTTGGAGGTTATGTAAGACCTTATATGTTTTCAAAATATTTTGAAAAATATTTACTTATTCCTGAGTTTATTAGAAATATTGTTGAAAAAAAGATTGTTTTACCCTTTATTAATTGTCTTTCTTTTATTTCGCCCCATAAAAGAAAGTTATTTAAAATCATTGAGATACTTTCTTCTAAAGGGGATGAACAAATAATTTCCCATATGTTTTTAATGACAGGAAAAATGAAAGGTTTATTATATAGCGATTTTTTTAAAAGTGAGTTAGAAAAGAAATATTCTCCTTCTATTTTTTCCGGAACACTTGAACTTAATAAAGGATTATCTCTTCCTCAATGGAATATGTGTCATGATTTAAAAAATTATATGGTAAATGACATTCTTACAAAAGTTGACAGAATGAGTATGCTAAACTCTTTGGAAGTAAGAGTGCCTTTCCTCGATCATAGAGTTGTTGAATTCGCTTTAAGAATACCTTCTAATTATAAACTAAGAGGTAAAATCACAAAATGGATATTAAAAGAAACTTTTAAAGAAGATATTCCCAAAAGATTAATAAATCTCTCCAAAAAAGGTTTCGGAATACCTCTAAAAAAATGGGTTGAGACTTTTGTTAAAAAGGAAATATGGTCATACATAAAAAATAACAAATTGACTTTTAATTTTTATTTTAGAGAAAGAGAGGTTTTAAAATTATTAGAAAATAAAAAAGAAAATTTCAGCATAGAATTGTGGTTAATCTTTGTCTTTTTAAAATGGATGGAAAACCTTTTAAACAAGTGAAAATTTAATAAAAAATGGAAATACATAAAAAGTGGTTGGTTTTTTGAAATGAATTTAAAAGTTACTAAAGTTATTGATTTGATATTTATAATATTTTTTGTCTTTATATCTTTCTATTATAAAAATGATTTTAATATAGATTTATTTGTTTTGTCTTCATGGACATTTACATATTTAATTTTACTTCTTTTAAACTACAAAAGAGCATTATTAAATATTATTTTTTTGATCGCTTTTCAATATAAATCCTATGAAGTAAAAGGGATATTAATTTCTATAACAGATGTTTCTATTGCTCTAATAATATTATTTTTTGTCCTGAGAAAAATATTATTGAAAGAATCTATTTTTTTCCAAAAGAGGTTTTATCTCCTTTATTTTTTTATACTCATTATATTTATGGGTTTTATACCAAGCTTAAATACAAACCAAATAAATTATTTTATTAGATTTCTTGAAACATTAACTCTTTTTCTAATATTATATTCTGAAATTAGGACTAAAGAAGATCAAATTCTTTTTATTAGAAATTCAACATTAGTTATTTTATTAATATCTCTTTACAATATTATTGAGTTTGTATTTATCAATCACAGATATAAATATTTAAGAGCAAAAAAATTTAATTTAGCGAGAGTGGTAAGTATTTTTAATCAACCTAACAATTGTGGTATTTTTTTAGTATTGTTATTAATCTCCATTTTTATTCTATATATGTATAAGAAAATAGGTAAAAAAACATTCTATGTTTCACTTTTTTTTGTCCTTATAGGGATACTTTTAACCTTTTCAAGAGCAGCTATACTGGGAATGATAGTGTTTGTTCTTTTAAGTAATATAAAAAAATATTACAAATATTTTATTATCGTTTTTTTGTTGATTACTGTTTTATTTTATCCTAAAATAGTAAATAGTAGAGAAAAATCTGTAGAAAACAGAGCTTTTCGTTACAAACTTTTACCAAAGATGCTATTAAAATCTCCTTTTATAGGAACTGGTTTGAAAACAGATAATGAAGAATATAAAAGATTAGCACCGCCGGATAAAGCAAGGCACCCTTCCTCTCACAGTTTGTATCTTCAGCTTTTAGTGGAAACAGGGATTTTCGGAAGCTTTTTTTTCTTTTTATTTATATTCTCAATTTTGTTAGATATAATTTATGTTAAAAGGAAAAATTATCTTGCTTATAAAATACTTTTTTCTAATTTTTCAGGATTTTTAATTATAGAGTTTTTTATAGGGAATTTGGTTTCTCTTTATTTCTGGATTTATTTACTAATTGTCATAAAAACCTGTAAATACGTGAACTTTGAATATGAAGAAAATTAATATACTTTATATTATCCCCACTCTTGATGCCGGAGGAGCAGAGAGACAACTATCCTATATTATTAAAGGTCTAAAAAGGGAAAAATTCAGGGTATTTCTTTTTATCTTAAATGATTCTAAGCTTTTTCTTAAAAAAGAGATACCAGGAGATATAAATGTTTTTTTTAATAAAAACCATAAAAATATGCTTCAAATATTTAAGAAAGTCACAAAAATCATAAAAGATAATAATATTTTATTGATTCATTCTTTTCTTCCATTGGCTAATTTTTACGGAGCAATGGTGAAACTTATTTATTTTAGAAAAATTAAGTTAATTACATCTCAAAGAGGGTTACATAGAAAAATTTTTAACAGATGGACAATTTTCAATCTTTTTGCCCATAGAATCTCAGATGTAATTACTGTCAACTCGTACGCGGTTAAAGTAAATTGTATTAAATTTTTAAAAGTAAAACCAGGAAAGATAAGAGTAATTTATAATGGATTTAATGATATTTATAAAGAGCAGAATGGCTTTGATAAACTTAGTTTTAAAAAGGAGTTAGGATTGAAAGAATCTTTTCCCATTATTCTAAGTGTAGGAAGATTTGACAAATTAAAAGGTCATCAGACTCTTTTAAAGATAGCTGAAAAAGTATTGGAGAAAAGAGAAGTATACTTTTTTTTCATTGGTGAAGGCCTATTAAAAAGAAATTTACAAGAGTATGTAATAAGCAAAGGATTAGATAAATATATAAAATTTTTAGGAGAAAGAAATGATATAAGTAAGTTTTATTCAATTTCTGATATATTTGTATTACATACTTATTCCGAAGGTTTTTCGAATGTAATTTCAGAAGCTATGTTGTTTTCAAAACCTGTAATAACAACAAATATAAGTGCCAATCAGGAAATAATTGATAATAATGTTAATGGTTTTTTAGTTGAAAAAGATGAAATAGACGAATTTGTTTTAAAAATATTTTCTCTTTTGGAGAATGATGATAAAAGAAAACAAATCGGTAAACTTGCCAGAGAAAAAATAATACAAAATTTTTCAATTGAAAAAATGATAAAATCTTATGAAACTTTATATAAGGAGATAATAAAAAATGAATAAAATTTCATCTAAATTGAATTCTCTATTAAGATATGCCATGGTTTACGGATTATCAGGGTTTATCCCTTACTATATTGTCACTGAATATCCTCGTTCCGGAGGTTCATGGCTTTCTAATATGATAGCTGATTATTTAGAAATTCCTTTTCCTGCAAGTAAATTTCCCCATTTAAAGAAATCAGTTATTCACGGACATTATCTTTATAAAAAATCCATGAAAAATGTTATTTGTCTTGTTCGGGATGTAAGAGATGTCATTGTTTCGTATTATTTTTTCTCTTTTTTTTATGCAAAAGAGAAAAATATTTCATTATATAATAAGATGAAGTCTTATATGAAATTTCAAGATTATGAAAGTATCGAAGACAACCTTCCTTCATTTATTGAAAAATTGTTTCTTCTTAAAATTTATCCTCGCTTCAACTGGCAAGAATTTATCATCAGTTTTTACGGGAAAAAAAATATACTATGGATTAAATACGAAGATTTATTGAGTAATACTTTTGACTCCATGTATAGTTTGTTAGGAAAATTGGATAAAAACGAGGTTGATAAAGATAAATTAATGAAAATAATTGAGAAATATACTTTTAAAAGGATGGTAAAAAATTATCAAACAGATGATCCTAAAAGTAGTTTCCTGAGAAAAGGAATAGCCGGGGATTGGAAAAATTATTTTAACAGAACAAGTGCTGAGATGATTGATTTTTATGCCGGAGAGGGCTTAAAACTAATGGGTTATGAAGAAAACAGAAACTGGATAGAGAAATTTATAAAGGAGAAAGGAAAATGATAATACTTGGAATATCCGTATGTAGTGTAGTTTACTCAGCTATAATCGTAAAAGACGGGAAATTGATTTCAACGGTTGAAGAGGAAAATTTACAAGAGGCAAACACTATGATGGCTTTTCCGTAAATCCAATTAAATATTATTTAAAAAGAAAAAGAGTATCAGGAATGTTTTAAAAAGGAGATTAAGATGAAAATTATTAACATAGTTCTCGACGGAAGAATTGCAGGCCCTCAGCTTAGAATTGCTGATGTTGCCAGAAGGTTAAAAGGGGATGGGATTGAAACAATAGTCGTCTTTCCCGAAAGAGAATCTGATAAATTCAGAAAACTTTTGGATAGTTATCAAATAGAATATAAAACTTTGAATTTAAATAAATTATCAAAAAACCCTTTCGGGTTAATCAAATGGTTTATTTCATTTATCCCACAAACAATAAAATTGATTAAATTATTTAATAAGATAAATCCAGATATTGTTCACTGCAATGCCTCATGGCAGTGGAAAGGGGTTATTGCGGCGAAACTCGCCGGTAAAAAAATTGTGTGGCACTTAAATGATTCTAAAATGTCATTTTTAGTTTTGCTTGGCTTTAAATTTTTAAACAAATTTGCGGAGGGTTTTATTTTTGCCGGTAAAAGGGTTAAAAAGTATTACTTAAATTATATTAAAGAAAAAAAAATAGGAAAGATAATCCACGCACCGGTTGATACAACACAATATGATCCTGAAAAAGATATTAGTCCTTCTTTTTTGAAAGATGAAAAAGGAGTAAAAATTATTACAGTTGCTAATGTAAATCCTCTTAAAGGTATTGAGTATTTTGTTGAATCAGCATCTTTTTTAAGCAACAAATATGATAATTTACGATTTTATGTTTTTGGAGGCTTATTTAAATCTCAAAATAAGTATATTAAGTATATTAAAAAACTAATTGAAAAATATAAGCTTGATAATTTTTTTCTGTATGGGTTTTGTGAAAACATTGCTTCAGTGTTAAAGGATTCAGATATATATGTTTGCTCTTCGATAACTGAGGCTGCTCCCATGTCTGTATGGGAAGCTATGGCAATGGAAAAACCGATTGTTTCAACAGATGTAGGTTCGGTCTCTGATTTCATACAAAACGGAGAAAACGGTTTTATAGTTCCTGTAAAAGCTCCCGAGAAATTGGCTGAAAAAATTGAGCTGCTAATAAAAGACAAAGAACTCAGAAAGAAATTTTCTAAAAGAGTTAGAGAAGTTGCTGTTGAAAAGCTTGATATTAAAATTTGTGCAGAAAAGCATAAAGAATTTTACAATTTGATGAAAGGAAGATGAAAATTAGCATTATCACTGTTGTTTATAATGATGTAAATTATATTAAAGAAACAATTTTAAGTGTTTTAAA
This sequence comes from Candidatus Aminicenantota bacterium, assembly GCA_027031485.1. Lineage (GTDB taxonomy): Bacteria > Acidobacteriota > Aminicenantia > JAMOAD01 > JAMOAD01 > JALXDT01. The sequence goes on from JALVQI010000218.1 coordinate 44,215, forward strand.
TCAAAGCTATAAAAATGTGGAATATCTTATAATAGACGGGGGTTCAACTGATGGCACTCTGAAAGAGATAAATAAATATAAAAAGAAAATTTTTAAAATTATTTCTGAAAAGGATAATGGGATATATGATGCTATGAACAAGGGAATAAAATTATCAACAGGAGATATAATAGGCTTTTTGAATAGCGGGGATTTGTATTTTGATTCCTATGTTCTGGGAAAAGTGGTAAGAGAATTCAAGAAGAGAAATGTTGATAGTGTTTATGGGGATTTAGTATATGTAAAAGAAAAGAATGTTAATAAAATTATAAGGTACTGGAAAGCAGGGAATTATGAATGGGGATTATTTAAGAAGGGGTGGCATCCTCCGCATCCGGCTTTTTTTGTCAGAAAAGATATTTATAAGAAATGTGGATATTTTGATCTGGAATTTAAAATATCCGCTGATTTTGAAATAATGCTGAGATTTTTGGAAAAATGTAAAATATCAACATCTTATATACCGGAGGTGTTGGTAAAAATGAGATACGGGGGAGTAAGTAATAACAGTTTATTAAATATCTTAAAAGCTAATTATGAATGTTATAGAGCATGGAGAAAAAATGGATTCAAAATTAATTTTATCACTGTTTTAAGAAAACCGATAAGGAAGATTGTACAATTTGCAATAAAAAAAAGGAACTCTTATTGATACAAGGGTTATTCATTTGAAAAAATAGTTGAAAGGTGTATAATTAAAATATAAAAATGAGAGGGGAAAGTTGATTGTTTATTTATGCCTTAGTTTTTTAATTGCTTTTCTGATTTCATATTATTTCCAGGGTAAAATAATTTCTTTCTTAAATCAAAGAAATATTGTTGATAGAGTTGATGAGAGAAAATTAAGGAAACCTCCTAAACCACGAATGGGAGGAATCGGACTTTTCTTAGGTTTTGTTATCGGAGTTTATGTTACACTCTTTATTTTTGCAAATATATATATAAAACCGAATTTTATTAATTTTAATTTTGAATCTTTAAATTTATTTTTCCTATCGGTTTTTATAGTTTTTTTGATAGGTCTTATCGATGATGTAATAGGATTAAATGCTTTTCAAAAACTTCCTTTTGAGATTCTTGCCGGAACAATTATGTATTTCAACGGATGGTTAATAAAATTTATTTCTCTTCCTTTTCCTCCCTATAATTTGGTTTTAAATGATTTTATCTCATACTTGGTAACTGTCTTATGGATAGTGGGGATAACAAATGCATTAAATTTAATTGACGGGATAGATGGTCTTGCAGGTGGAATAACCTTTTTTTCCTTAATCTCTTTTGCTACAATAGAAATAATATTAGGAAAACCTGAATATCTTATACTAATTATTCCTATGGTTGGAGCAGTGTTGGGTTTTCTGAAATATAATCTTTTCCCCGCGAAAATTTATCTCGGGGATTCCGGAAGTTTAACAATAGGTTTTTTTCTTTCAATATTATCATTAAAAATTTCAATAAAAGCTTCATTTGGTATATCTTTTTTAATACCAATAGTAATCTTGTTTATTCCTATTTTTGATACTACTTTAGCTTTTTTCAGAAGATTAATTAAGGGTAAAAACCCTTTTTCAGCTGACAATGAGCATATACATCATAAATTACTAAAAAAAGGATATAGTGAAAAAAAAGTATTTATTATTTTAATGATTTTGGACTTTATCTTTTCTGCGTTGGGAGTGTTATCTATATTTGTAAAAAAACAATTTAGAATATCCTTTTTACTTATACTATTAGTTATCTCTTTTTTTATGATAGTTTATCTTAAATATGTAGATCTTAATTTTATTAAAAGAGGTCTGTCTAAGAATAGGAAAACTTATGATTAATTACCTTAAATAGATATTTTAAGAGTTAAAAAAGTTATTATGAAGTTATTTAAAAACCAAAAAGGTTACTTTGATTATTATTTTAATTATTTGAAAAAAATAGATAAAAAGAAAAATAAAATCTTACACATAGGTTCAGGTTGGGATAAAAGAAAAATTAATGAAAAGATAAAAAATGCTAAAATTTTTAGCCTTGACATTGATTTTGAAGCTACTAAGAAAAATAATAATATTTTAAAAATCAATGCCAATGCGGAAAAAATGCCTTTCAAAGCAAGAACATTTGATTTCATTATTTGTGAAGAATTGATGGAACATGTTAAGTATCCTGATAAATTATTGAATGAAGTGTTTTATATTTTAAAGGAAAAAGGAGAGTTTATCGTAGTGACCCCTAATGGCTGGTCATACATAGCAATACTTTCCAAATTGACTCCCTTGTGGTTTCACAAATATTATAACAAGTTACGAGGAATTGAGATTACTGATGTATATAAAACATACTATAAATTCAATTCTATTTATAGAATAAAAAAATATTCAGAGAAGTTTAATTATACGCTAAAGGAATTAAAAATAGTAACAGGAACCGCTTCATATTTTAGTTTTATTAAACCTATTTACTATTTTGTATCCTTTTTACATTTTATATTATCAAAAGTAGGTTTTTTAAATAGACTTTTTGGAATTAATTTTTTTTTGTGCTTAAAAAAATTGACAAAATAAGGGATATAAATATATAAATAAAAAAAGTGTATATTTATATTAATTTCTTATTATGATAAAATAAACTTAATCCTAAAATAGGAGTAATTATATATGACAGAGCATAATGCAAATAACACCTGCTGGAATTGCCCGCTGTTTGAATTTAAGGGTGGTGTTGATTTCAGAGCCTGCGGACAGAGCGCGGGGGAAGTTGAAGAGGGTTTTAATTTAGGTTCATGTAAGAGAAGACCTGAACTTGGTTTTTTTGACCCTTCATCAATAACTTTTGAAGAATGTCCTGAATGGGAAAAATCCGAGTATGGTTATAAGTTAAAAAAGATGAAAGTTATGATCCTCGGTATAGACGGATACCTCGGATGGAGTCTTGCTCTTTGGCTTGGCAGTCTTGGATACGAAATAAGCGGAATAGATAATTATAGCAGAAGAAATTGGGTTAAAGAAAAGGGCTCACACACTATAGTGCCTATTGCTCGTATGACACAGAGATTAAAAAAAGCAAAAAATATACTTGGAATTCATATAAATTTCAGGGAGATAGATCTTTTAGACAGAAACAAGTTCAGAGAGTTTCTTGAAGAGGTTAAACCCGATGCTATTGTTCACTATGCTGAAAATCCTTCCGCCCCATACAGTATGGTAGATGATGACCATGCTGTTTTTGTTCAGACTAACAATGTGATGGGGACTTTGAGATTATTGTTTGCGATGAGAGATATAGTTCCCAATGCTTCTTTAATTAAATTAGGGACAATGGGAGAATACGGGACTCCACTTACCGGCAGGCCTATTTTTGAAGGGCTTTTTCCTGCGGATGCTGTTTTAAAATGGGGTGAAAGGGAGTGGAGTCTGGGAGGTGAGCTTACTCCGAGAGATCCTGTAAGCTTTTATCATGTATCAAAGGTTCAGGACACCTTTAATGTTTATGAGGCATGTAAATACTGGTGGCTAAGATCTTACGATATAATGCAGGGTGTTATATACGGAGTTCATATCCCTGCCTTTGATGAAGATGATAATTTGAGAACAAGGTTTGATGTTGATGAATGGTTCGGAACAGCAATAAACAGATTTGTTGCTCAAGCAGTCGTAGGTATCCCTTTGACTATCTATGGCTCGGGACATCAAAAGAGAGGATTTTTGGCGCTTTCGGATGCAATGCAGTGCATGACAAGACTTATAAATAATCCTCCACCACCGGGAGTATATGATGTTGTAAATCAGTTATCCGGAGTTTATTCTTTAATGGATCTTGCAAAAACTGTTGCAAGAATCGGAAGAGATGAGTTTGGTCTTGATACAAAAATACAGAGGCTTGAAAATCCGAGAGTGGAAGCTGATGAGCATCCTTATGAGGTTATATACAAAAACTTACCTGATAGGTTCGGCTTTAAACCCAGAGTTACCCTTGAAGAGGAAATATACAGAATGTTTAAACTTTTGACAAAACCTCATATTAAATCAAGAATTGAAGAAAAAAAACATGTTATTTTACCTAAAACACACTGGTCGGGAGAAAAGAGAGAAGCAAAGGTAATAGAAGTTATTGATAAATTTTAATTATAAAGTATAAAAATGTGGGATTTAAAAGCTGTTGATGAAAAAGAGTTTTATGAGAAAGTGTTAAATTGCAAAAAGCCTGTTTTCATAGATTTCTGGGCTGTTTGGTGTCCTCCGTGCAGGATGATGGAGCCTCTTTTAAATGACATTATGAATATGTATAAAGATAGAGTTGAATTTATTAAGGTCAATGTTGACATAAATAAGAAGATTGCAAAAGATTATGATATTCAGGGAGTTCCCTCCTATATGATAATAAAAGGAAAGAAAAAAATTAAAGAGATTATCGGAGCTTCATCAAAAAAACAGCTTGCTGACCTGATTGAAGAGGCAATTGAGATAATTAATAATGATAGGGAAGAATAAAGTAACAGCTCTTATTCCCGCTTACAATGAAGAAAAGAGAATAGAAAGAGTAATCTCCGAAGTTAAAAAATATGTTGACGAAATTGTGGTCATTGATGATGCAAGTAAAGACAATACCGCGGAAATAGCAGAAAAGTCAGGAGCAAAAGTGTTTGTCAACAAAACAAATCTGGGTTATCTTAAGAATATTATAAAGGGAATAAAATTAATAAATTCTGATATTATTGTGACAATTGATGCTGACGGAGAACATCCGGCTGAAAGAATTCCTGATCTTGTAAAACCAATTGAAAGTGGAAATGCAGATCTCGTTTTGGGTAAAAGGAGGAGAATACCGAGATTTTCAGAAAGAGTTATATCATTTATGACAAGGTTGAAGACAGGGGTTTATGATGCCGGAACAGGCTTCAGGGCTTTTAAAAAGTCTTACACACAAGGAATAGAACGGATAAAAGGTTATTGCACCTGCGGAGTATTTGTTCTCTTTTTTTATAAAAAGGGAGCTAAAATTAAGGAAGTTGAAATTGAGGAAATCCCGATTGAAAAGCCGAGAGGAATTGCATGGAGGCACTTTCCTCAATTTTTTGTTGTTTTATTTGAACTTTTAAAAAAATGAAAAAAACTGTTTTAATAACAGGTGGGGCGGGGTTCATAGGACTTAATTTAGTGGATTATATTTTGAAGAAGAAAAACTATAAAATAATAGTCCTGGATAATCTTTCTTCCGGAAATTCCGGTTTGTTGAAAAAAAAAGTTGAAGATAATGGTCTTATCTTTAATAAAAAATTTTCCCCTGATAAAGATTTTTCATTTGTTAAAGCTGATATAAGGGATAAAAATCTTGATAATATTTTTGAGAAAACAGATTATATCGTTCATCTTGCAGCTCAAACAGGAGTGATTCCATCCATTGAAGATCCTTTTAAGGATGCTGAAACTAATATTATGGGGACATTAAATCTCTTGAATTTATCAGTAAAGCATAATATTAAAAAATTTATCTTTTCCTCTTCTGCCGCACCTCTTGGAGAGCAGATTCCACCTCTTGATGAAAGAAAAATTCCTTCTCCTCTCTCCCCTTACGGAGCTTCTAAATTAGCCGCTGAGGGTTATTGTAAAGCATTTTACGGAAGTTTCGGACTTGAGACAGTTGTATTCAGGTTTTCAAATGTTTACGGGATATTCTCCTATCATAAAGGGAGTGTGATTGCAGAATTTTATAAAAGAATAATAAGGAGAAAACCGATTTATGTATATGGAGACGGAAATCAAACAAGGGATTTTATATTTGCGGAAGATCTTGCGGAGATTATTGTAAGAGCTTTTGAAAAGGATAATATCGGGGGAGAAATATATCAATTGGGAACAGGAGTGGAAACATCTGTAAATCAGCTTATTTCTTATATTAAAGAAATAGTGAATTATAACTTTGAAATTGAATATAAGCCTGAAAGAAAGGGAGAAATCAGAAGAAACTTTGCATCAATTGAGAAAGCAAAAAAGATTTTAGGATTTAATCCCAAATATGATTTGAAAAAAGGTTTGAAATTAACTTATAATTGGTTTTTGGAAAACATAGATAAAAGTTGAGGCTAAAGTGATTTTTAAGAGAAGAAAAAGGTTTATGGTAATCGGAATTGACGGGGTTCCCTATGAACTGATAAAGGATTTTTCGGAAAAAGGGATAATGCCTAATTTTAGAAAATTAATTGAAAAATATAAGTATGTAAAAACTCAGGTCCCTCTTCCTGAAATCTCATCTGTTTCATGGACATCCTTTATGACAGGAATGAATCCGGGAGAGCATGGGATTTATGGTTTTATGGAAATTAACAATAGAAACTATTCCTATAGATTCCCTTCATTTCCTCTTTTACCTGTAAAGACAATATGGGAGAGGATCGGGGAAAGAGGAAAAAAATCTGTAATCATAAATTTGCCGAATACCTACCCTGTTAGAAAGATAAATGGTTATTTAATATCAGGTTTTGTTGCTCTTGACATTGAAAATGCGGTTTATCCCCGCAGCCTTTTAAGTTTTCTGAAAGAGATAGATTATAAAGTGGATGTTGATACTGCCCTTGGGAGAAAGGATAAAAAATTTTTTATGAAGGAGCTTTATGAAACCCTTGATAAAAGATTACTATTGTATGAAAAACTAAAAAAAGAAAAGTGGGATCTTTTCTTTTTCATAATTACGGGGACTGACAGGCTTCATCATTTTCTCTTCAAAGCCAAAGATGATATAAATCATCCCAATCACAATGATTTTATTGAATATTATAAAAATGTAGATGAGGTAATAGGTAAAATTACCGAAGAAATGGAGAAAGATGATATTCCGTTCATAATATTATCAGACCACGGATTTACCTCTTTAAAATATGAGGTATATATCTCTCAGTATTTAAAAGAATGGGGTTTTCTTGAATTCGAAGATAAAAGCCCGAAAAATTTAAAATCAATGAAAGAATCTTCAAAAGCCTTTGCCCTTGACCCTTCAAGGGTTTACATCCATTTAAAGGATAAATATGGGAGAGGAAGTGTTGATAAAGGGGATTATGACAGGATTAGAGATGAATTAAAAGAGCTATTTCTATCAATTGATATTGAAAATAAAAAGGTTATAAAAAATGTGTTTTTCAAAGAGGAAATTTATTCCGGCAAATATTTTGATAATGCTCCAGATCTTGTTCTTCTTTCCAATTATGGATTTGATTTAAAAGCGGGAATTACCAAAAAAGAGAAATATGCAATATCATTTTTTGAGGGAATGCACTCTCAGGATAATGCTTTGTTACTTGACTCTTATGGATTTGAGCTTAAAGAGTATCCATTTATAAATGATATAGGACAAAGTCTTGAAAAATACTTTTATTAATTATTTCTATTGTTTATTATTATTTATAAGGGAGTAAAAAATGAAAAAAGATTCAAAAATCTATGTTGCAGGGCATAGAGGACTTGTCGGATCTTCAATAGTGAGGGAGCTTAAAAGAAGAGGATACAATAATCTGATTTTAAAAACTCACTCCGAGCTTGATCTTGAAAGGCAGGAAGAAGTGGAAAATTTCTTTAAAAGAGAAAGACCTGAATATGTATTCCTCGCTGCTGCTAAAGTAGGGGGTATAATGTCAAATAAAACGTATCCTGCTGAGTTTATCTATAATAATCTTGCCATTCAGGTAAATGTAATACACTCGGCTTACAAATTCGGAGTTAAAAAACTTCTGTTTTTGGGTAGCTCCTGTATTTATCCGAAACATGCACCTCAACCGATGAAAGAGGAGTATCTTTTAACCTCTCCTCTTGAACCTACGAATGAAGCCTATGCGATAGCCAAAATTGCAGGCTTAAAGATGTGCAGATATTATAATGATCAATACGGAACAAATTTTATTTCCGTGCAACCTACAAATCTTTATGGTCCAAACGATAGATACGATCTCTTTAATTCACATGTTTTGCCTGCTCTTATAAGAAAGTTTCATCTTGCCAAACTTTATATGACAGATGGTTATAAATCAATAAAGGATGATTTTATTAAAAGACCGATGAAAGAGTTTCCGGAAAACGGTTCAAATGAGGATATTGATAAATTTTTGAATAATTTCGGAATTATTAAAAAAGAAGACGGAGAAACTGTTGTAAATCTATGGGGAACAGGGAACCCCAAAAGGGAATTTTTGTATGTTGATGACCTTGCGGAGGCTGTCGTTTTCTTAATGGAGAAGTATAGTTATAGGGAGATAGGAGAACTCATTAACATAGGAACAGGAGAGGACATCACAATTAAAGAGCTTGCAGAGACAGTAAAAGATGTAGTGGGCTTTGGGGGGAAAATAGAGTGGGACAGCTCAAAACCTGACGGAACTCCGAGAAAACTTCTTGATGTTTCCAGAATAAACGAATTGGGCTGGAAAGCTAAAACTCCTTTGAGTGAGGGGATTAAACTAACTTATGAAGATTATTTGGGAAAGTAGTACTATTTATTCTCCGGGTGCTTTGATTATGTAAAATATTGTTTGAAAAACTATGTACCTGAAAAAAATCAAACAAATCCTGAAAAAACAGGAAATTATTTTTATGATTTTTATCTCAATTTACAATTTTATTAATTGGATTTTGTTTGTTAATATTGAAAAATTGGCCTCCCCTGATTTTTATAAGTATTATTTTGAGTTTAGGAATCTGATTTCCGGGAAGCTTTTTTTTAAAAATTCTCCTCCCTTATTTGTCCTTTTAATGGGTCTGGGAGGAAAGTTTTTGAATCTTTTTGTGAAAAGCAAAGATTTTTATATTTTGTCAGGTAGAATGATCTCTTTGGTGGCAATGACCGGTTTTATTATATTTTTTTATAAATTTATGAAAAAAATTACAAAAGATTATTCTATAATTTTTACCATTTTTTTAATGCTAACACCATTTTATTTGAAGTTTTTGGCTCTGCCTTTGACTGACCCTTTGTATATTTTGTTTGTTATGTCAGGTTTTTATTTTTTTTATGAAAGAAAAATAAGGGAAAGTATTATTTCAGTTGTATCGGGAATACTTACAAGATTTGAAGGTATTTTATTGTTCATATCAGCCATTGTAAATTATTTGAAATTTGAAAAGAAGTATTTAAAGAAATATCTGGTTTATTTAATGCTTTCAATCCCGTTTTTAATTCTTTTTTATGTGAAATTTTCAAATAGATTGTATGATAAGATCAAACTATTGGTAAGTTCAAACTATATGTTTCTTTTTATTAATAACCCTAACATAATTTTGCATTTATATTATGATAATCTATTGTTTTTCATTCCCTACAAATATCCTTCCAATATCATGTGGTTTTTATTATACCTGCTGATAATAATGTTTTTTGTGGGTCTTTATAGATTATATCTTATTAATAAAATGTTTAGTGTTTCTTTATTTCTGTACTATCTTCTTTTTACATTCTCCAAGGGGTACATAGTTTCGAGGGGTAGCATCTCTATGTTGCGTTCACAAACACAATTCAGAAGAATGTTTTCATCGATATTGGTGTTTTATGTCTTTGTAGTTATAGGGTTTTATTTTTCTTCGAAATATCTCTACAAATTAATCAAAAATAAAAAGATAATAGAAATATTGATGTTTAGTCTAACTTTGATATTTCTTTTCACATTGAAAGATTATGGTATTAATAAAACAATAGTAGTGGTTTTAATTGTATTGATGGTTCCCTTTATTTACCTTGTTAAAGAAATAAAAAAGCCCAGAATTGTAAAATTAACATTGCTTTTAATTTTCGTACTTTTAATAAACAATTTTTATATAAAGTCATTTAAAATATCATATAGATATTATGATTCCATAGCGAATAAAGGAGCTTATCTGATTGCAAAGTGGATAAATCGTAATATGAAAAATGGGGAAAAGATTTTAATTTATTCTTCAAAACCGGCGATTGAGTTTTACCTTGAGAAAAGTATTAGACTACAATACTTTGTATTCAGAGATAAAGCTGTATATACAAGTGGGGAAAAACTTATCAAAAGATTAATGAAAAAGATTAAGGAGGAAAAAATCAGGTACATAGGTATTGATAATTATTATAATACACTTGACAGGCCTGGGGAGACAGCAATTAAGAATCTATTACATTTTTTAAAAGAGAGAGAAAATAGTTATTTTAAAACGGTCTATACTTTAATCTATAAAGGTAAATATGTGGGAAGTATTTTAAAGGTGAAATAGCTTTTGAAAGTGACTGTTATTAGTTGTTTTTTAAACAGTTGTATGAAATTTATGATTGTAAAAAAATTTTTGACGCAGAGAGGGGGCTTTACAAAAGAAAATAAATTAATTACAATTTTTTACAAAGCAAGATAAAATTTAAAGGAGCAAGAAATGGGCGATGAAAAATTTTTTAAGAATGAAATTGATTTGATTGATGTTTTCAGGGGCTTATGGAAGAGAAAGTTTTTTATTATAGGTGGAACTTTGCTTATTATTCTCATTAGCTTCGTAGGCTTTGAATTTTCTCCGAGAAATTTCAGAAGTAAAGGTTTTTTGAGATTATCTTCAGAGGATAATAAAATGTTAATCCCCGATTATAAAAATTATTCTATTTTTTTTACAAACAAAAACAATTTTATCAAATATATTTCTGATACTTCCGGAGATAAAGACATAATATCTTTTTTAGAATATAGATTTGATGGAAAATTTAATCTAAATGAAATAATAAGACCTGTCTATGCTTATTCACCGGAGGAAGTCAGAAATTTCAGGGTAAACGAGAGGTTTAATTTTGTAAAGGGAGTTGATATTTCCTTAAAATCCGAGAATCCTGAAAAAAGTAAAAAAATTATCACTTATATTTCTGATTTTATAAAAAATTCCATTATTAAACAAATGATAGATGATCATATAGCACAGAATATATCAACTGTAGAAAAAAATATTGTTATCTATTCCAATAGAATATTACAGACAAAGTATAAAATAAATTCATTAAAAGAGAAAAAGAATAAACTTTTGCTTTTAGCTAAGAAGTTTCCCTCTTCTTTCCAATCAAACATTGTTGTGTCTGTGGATAAAGGGGGTTATAACTATCTTCCGCCAAAGATTCAGGTTCTTGGTATTGAATCTCAGATTGTTGATTTGAAGCAGAGTTTAATTGTTTTAACTGACAGTAAAGAAGTAGAGGAGAAAAAGCTCTCCTTTTTCCGAAAAATGAAAAGCAGAATTGAAAAGGAAAAGCTGACCGATGATATCCTTAAAAATATTGTGTCAGAACTTAAAAGCTTTATTGACCCGGATCAATCCGAAAGTTATATAAAAAGACGGGTTTATTATTCTATATCAGAGGATATTGAGGATTTAAAGAGAATGTACTATTCGGACATGAAGCTGATTTCAATAAACACAAATCCAGTGGGACTTGACATAAAAAGAGTTTTGTTTTTGGTTGCTCTTTTATCCTTTTTACTCTTATCTTTTATAGCTGTGTTTCTTGAAAGTCATAGAGAAAATAAAAAGATTGGCGGGAGTTTTAAAAAGTGAAAAGAGAATAAATATATGTTCGTGAAATTTATGAAAGGGCTTTTATTTTTAGTATCTTTATTATAATGAGTGATATTTTATTCCTGATTATTATAACTCTTGAAAGCTGTGTTTCTTGTAAATTTTCTTGAAAGTTAAAAATTCCATAAGAGAATTTAGAATATCCCTCTCACTTTTTTAGTCCCAAAAGTAATGGAAAGATTTTAAATATGTGTATTAATCAATTTTGAAGAAAAATTTAATTATGGAGATTTCTCTTTTACTTGATTTTTATTTTATAATCTGTTAAAAAAATCTATGCGAAAATATAAGCTTATAGTTTTCCTGATTTTTTTCTTTTCCCTTTCTTTTTTATTATTCTCACAAAATACAAAAACCGCGAATGTGAAAAAGAGCGATAAAGAGAAGTTTTCCAAAGAAAAGAAATCCGAAGAGACCAAATCTGAAGATGGAAAAGAGAGTGAAAAAAAGAAAAACTGGAAATCTTCTCTTTTTCTATCCTATACGATGAGTAAAGGCAATAGTGCGGGAGCTGCTTATTCGGGACAGGCTCAGTTTAACTATAATATTAGCGGTTTTACATTTTCCGGTTCCTATGAGCAGTATTACGGGAAAAATAAGGAGATTGTTAACCTTAACAAGGGAAAAGCTTTTTTTACCTTTAACCGTCAAATAAAAGACGGGTTTAATATGAGTTCATCCGCAACATATGAGTATGATAGAATAGCCCAATTGGATTATAGATTTAATTATGGAATAGGATTTAGCTATCTTAAGGGAGAGAAAACTTCAAAAAATTTTTCTTTCACCACAAATGTTGTATATGAAATTGATAATTATAGTGTTCCTGAGAAGGAGGACAGAAAGAATTTCAGATTGCAAATGTTTGCTCAAACAAATATAAACTTTCTTCAGTATTCATATTTTCAAGCATCGTTTTTATATACTCCTAACATAATAGAGTTCAGCAAAGATTATAGAATAGAAATCAAAACATCCATAAAATTTTTAATGACTTCCCCAATCTGGTTTAAATTCTCTATGCTGAACCAATTTAACAACACCCCCCCTTCGGATAAGATAAAAAAGAATGATCTTACCATGGTTACCGGTATAGAATTAACTATATGATAACAAATTCTTTTATTCTACGTATTAAATAGTAAAAGGAGGAGTGATGAGTAGAAAGACAGCTATTATAATAATTTTAGCTCTTTTTTTGATTTTTATTGTTGCAGTGGTTTTTGTTGCAAATAACATGGGGGCGGGGAAAATTTCCATTAAAAATAATACATATCTTGTAATTCCCCTTTACGGAAATATTCCTGATTATTCAGTAAAACAGGGAATTTTTCCCGGGAAGGAGGAATTGACAATCTGGAATTTATACAGAGCAATTGAATTTGCTAAAAAAGATCCAAAAATTAAAGGGATTATTATAAAAATTTACAATCCTGCCATTGGAATGGGTAAAATAGAGGAAATTCTTGCTCTCTTTGATAATTTTAAAAAATCCGGCAAAAAAGTCTATTCATTTATTGAATATGCCGGGATGAGAGATTATATGCTGGCATCTTTAAGTGATAAAATTTATATGATTCCAACGGGCACTCTTGTATTAAAGGGATTTTCTTTTGAAGTAATGTTTTATAAAGGGCTTCTTGAAAAATTGGGAATTAAAGCTGAGCTTTTACATATTGGTAAGTATAAAACAGCTTCAAATCTCTTTACTGAAGACAGATTAACTCCTGCCCATAAAGAGGAAATGGAATATCTGTTAGATGAATTTTCAAACTATTTTCTTAATGTAGTCTCAAAAAACAGAAAAGTGAAAAAGGAAGATATTCAAAGAGTCTTTACTACCCCTTTTCTGTCACCTGAAAGAGCTAAAGAATTAAAATTTGTAGATTCCATCGCCTATTATGATCAGATGATAGATGATATTTCAAAGTTTCATAGTAAACTCAAACCTTTTAAAAAAATAAAAAGAATCAGCTTTTCCTCTTTTCTTTACGGAAGAGTTTTACCTATAAGAAGTAGAAACATAGCCATAATTTTTGCTTACGGTCAGATTGGAAGCGGAAAGAGTGGTTACAATCCTCTCTATGGAGATATGTTGGGTTCTGATACACTAATAGCTGCAATTAGAAAAGCAAAGAAAGATTGCTCGGTTAAAGCAATTGTTTTGAGGGTGGATTCTCCGGGAGGTTCCGGAATGGCATCCGATGAAATTCTAAGAGAATTAAAGTTAGCCGCTCAAAAAAAACCTGTTGTTGTTTCAATGGGAGATCTTGCTGCTTCAGGAGGTTATTGGATTTCAATGGCAGCAAATGAAATAATAGCTCACAATATGACGTTGACAGGTTCAATAGGGGTGATAGCAGGAAAATTTTCTCTTAAGGGTTTTTATAGAAAACTTGGACTGAATGTGGAAAGGGTTGAAAAAGAAAAGTATGCCCATATCTTCAGCTCTGCGGAAGAATTCTCAAAGGAAGAGAGGGATCTTCTTTATAAGAACATAGAGAATTTCTATGATAAGTTTCTTGAAGTTGTCTCTTCTAACAGAAAATTGGAGAAAAAAGAGGTTGATTCTGTTGGGAGAGGCAGGGTATGGACAGGTAAAAGCGCTCTGAAAATAAAATTGGTTGATAGGATAGGAGGATTACAGGATGCGATATCGGAAGCGGTCAGACTCTCAAAGATAGGTAAATATTATGGCATTAAAACTTTTCCTGAAAAAAGATCTTTCATTGAAACACTTTTGGAGGAGAGCCCTTTTCTTTCTGAGTTTAAAATAAAAAACATTAATAAGAATCTTTTACCTTACAAAAGTTTTGAAGCCATTGCCATAATGAACTATATTCCAACCCTTAAGGACAAATGATATATATAGACAAACTTATAAATAGCGGACTTGGAGTTAATACCTACATGTTATTTTCCGGTAATTCATGCATTATTATTGATCCCGGAAGAGACTCTCTTGAACTTGTAAGAAAGATTCGTTCTATGCACTTAAACCCCATGATGATTTTATTAACCCATGGCCATTTTGATCATATTGAAGGAATAGAAATCTTAAAGAGGGAATTTAATATTCCTTTTTTTATTCACAAGAATGATGAGGAGCTTTATTACAATCCTCTGAATGGGGGCGATTTTAGTTTCAGAAAACCTCCTATCGACGGATTTTTAAGGGAGGGAGATGAAATAAAATTAAACGACAATAAAATAGATGTTATACATACTCCCGGCCACACAAAAGGCAGTGTCTCATTTTTCTTTTATCCGTATCTTGTTACCGGTGATACATTATTTTACGGAACAATAGGGAGAACAGATTTGCCAGGGGGAAGCTTTGAAGAACTCGTACACTCAATTAAAGAAAAGATATTAATTCTGCCTGAAGAAGTTGTTATATTACCGGGTCATGGAGATGAGACAACTGTTGGATTTGAGAAGGAAGAGAATCCTTATTTGCAGTGAAAAGGGAAGAGATAATAAAGGAATATCTGACTTATTTGAAATTTGAAAAGGGTTTGGCTTCAAATACAGTAGAATCTTACAGAAGGGATGTTGAAAAATTTTTTCTTATTATAAATAAGAACTATGACAAGGTGGCGGAAAAGGATATCTCGGAATATATCGTTAAACTGATTGCCGATGGGATAAGCCACCGTTCGGTTGCGAGAAATATTTCCGCATTAAAGTCCTTTTTCAAGTATTTACAGTATACTGAAAGGTTAAAGATAAATCCTCTCTCATTTATTTCTCAACCGAAACTATGGAAAAACCTTCCGGAGTACTTAAGCGTGGAAGAGGTGGAAAAACTTTTAAACTTGCCCGATATTTCAAAAAGGGGAGGACTAAGGGATAAATCAATAATAGAACTTATGTATTCAACCGGAATAAGGGTTTCCGAACTTGTTAATTTAAAACTTGATAAGATTAATCTTGATATGGGTTTTATTACGGTTTTTGGGAAGGGGAACAAGGAAAGGATTATTCCTTTTGGAGATGAAGCAAAGAATTGGCTCTTGAAATATTTAAAAGAAGGGAGGAAAAAATTTCTTAAAGGTAAAGATTCTCCATACCTTTACTTAAATGCGAGAGGGGGGAAACTTTCCCGTCAGTATATATGGAAGATGTTAAAAAAGTATGGCCGAATGATAGGTATTGAAGATAAGATAAAACCACATATTCTGAGGCATTCATTCGCAACACATCTGCTCGAAAAGGGAGCTAACTTAAGATTGGTCCAAATACTATTGGGACATTCTCAAATATCAACAACGGAGATTTATACCTTTATTTCAAGAAAAAGGATAAAAGAAATTTATAAAAAGTTTCATCCGAGAGCTTAGTTTCAAAAGATGAAAGAGGTTCCCCACGAGAAATAAAATCCGTTCTCAAAGCCACCTTCGATTTCAATTTCAAGATTATCATTTGGTCTTATTGAAATCCCCATTGGTAATTTTATTACAGGGATTAAAGCTTGATATTTGTAGCTTTCATTATGATCCTGCCAATGGTCTATATAATATCTATAACCTTCAAACTTTGCAACTCCCACTCCTATCCCAATACCTATGTAGGGAGTGACAACAAAGGATGGGAGAATATTTAAGATAGCGGAATAGGTAAAGTTAATCTGGTTTAACTTAAAATAGGCCTGGGTCGGATAGTCATTTTTTTTCTGTTTCCAGATACCTCCACCTCTTAAATCAAAAAATCTAAGTGAGTAAACGGAATAAAAGGTGCTCCTTATTCCATCTTTCTTAAATCTTTTGACCTTAATGCCTACCCCGTTTCCATTTATTGGCTGATATTGATATAGGAATGAACTCTCAAAACTTTCGGTTATGAAAAATTTTCCAAAGTTAAGGTTCACTGCTGTTGTGTTATCAGCAAAGGAAAAACTAAGTAATAAAACAAAAATAATTATAAAAATTAATATCCTTTTCATTATTCTATTCTATAGTTGGGTGCTTCTTTTGTTATTATTACATCATGTACATGGGATTCTTTTAATCCCGCCGGAGTTATCTTTACAAACTTTGCCTTTTCTCTCAATTCTTTTAGGGTTTTTGCTCCCACATATCCCATTCCTGATCTTAATCCTCCTGTTATTGTATGGATTATCTGGGCGGTGGAACCTCTGTAAGGAACTCTCCCTTCCACTCCTTCGGGAACAAGTTTCGCATCCGATAATTTTTCATCCTGAAAGTATCGGTCTCTGCTCCCTTTCTTCATTGCACTCAATGATCCCATTCCTCTATACTGTTTATAAGATCTACCTTGAAATAGTATTATTTCACCCGGACTTTCATCTGTTCCCGCAAGAAGACTGCCTATCATAACAGAACTTGCACCCGCAGCAAGAGCTTTCACAACATCTCCCGAAAATTTAATACCACCGTCAGCTATCAAAGGAATATTATATTCTCTTGTGACAGAGTAAACATCTGCGATGGCGGTAATCTGAGGAACTCCTATACCTGTTACAACCCTCGTGGTGCAGATTGAGCCGGGACCTACTCCTACCTTAACAGCATCAGCTCCTCTTTTTATAAGATCTTTTGCAGCTTCTGCGGTAGCTATATTCCCGGCGACAATATCGACATTGGGAAACTCTTCTTTTAACTTTTTAACCATTTCAAGGACTTTTACGGAATGTCCGTGTGCGGTATCTATAACAAGAATATCAACTTTTTTTGAAACAAGATATTTTGCTCTTTCCACGGCATCCGCACCAACCCCCACGGCGGCAGCTACAAGAAGTCTTCCCAATTTGTCCTTTGAAGCGTTCGGAAACTGTTTTCTTTTTGAGATATCCTTTACAGTAATTAAACCTTTCAAATTAAATTTATTATCAACTACCAGAAGTTTTTCTATCCTGTTTTCATGCAAAATCTTTTCCGCTTCATCAAGAGTGGTGCCTACCGGAACAGTGATAAGATTCTCCTTTGTCATAAGTTCTTCGACCTTTTTGTCAGGGTTTTTTTCGAATCTGAGATCTCTGTTTGTGATAATTCCCACTAATTTTCCTGTCCCATCAATTACGGGGATTCCGGATATTTTGTATTTTGCCATTATATTTAGAGCATCATATATTTTTGATTCCGGAGTTATTGTAATGGGATCCACAATCATTCCGCTTTCAGATCTTTTAACCTTATCCACCTCTTCTCCCTGTTCTTCTATTGAAAGATTCTTGTGAATTACTCCTATACCCCCTAATTGGGCTATTGCTATTGCCATTCTTGCTTCTGTTACCGTATCCATGGCAGCAGATGAAATTGGTATATTTATTTTTATATTTTTTGTAAAATGAGTTGTTAAAACAGTTTCTGCGGGTAAAACATCAGACTTCTGGGGTAATAAGAGGACATCATCAAAGGTTAAGCCCTCTTTTATCGGAAATTCTATCATTAAAACCTCCTATCTTCTCTTTTTTTTCTTTTTCCTGGAGGAAGGTAATTTACCCTTAATTTTATATTTCTGTTTTTGAGCTCTTTCAATTTCCTCCTCCGGAGCAGGTGTAAAATAAAATACATCTCTTAAAGCTTCCTCTTCAATTGTTCTCATGGTTTGTTCAAACATTATAAAACCTTCTCTTTTGTACTCAACAAGAGGGTCTCTCTGTCCGTATCCTCTGAGCCCTATTCCTTCTCTGAGATGGTCCATTGCCAGAAGATGCTCTTTCCACCTTGTATCTATTGTTTGAAGAAGAATGACCCTTTCAAACTCCCTCATCCTCTCTTTACCTACAAACTCTTCTTTGGCATTGTAAAATTCTCTTAGTTTCTCAAGCAAACTCTCAGTATATTCTGCTCCATCCATTTCATCCTTATTTATTCCTATTTCTTCAGGGTCTATTCCGAATTGAGATTTTACGGCTGTTCTAAAACTATCCCAGTCCCAATCTATGGAATAAACCTTTTCTTTTAGATTTGATTTTTCCGCTATTGAAAAAAGTATATCCTCCATAAGCTCCATAAAGTATTCTTTCTGGTCTTTTCCTTCCAGTATCTCCCTTCTCATGCTATAAATTACTTCCCTTTGCTTGTTCATAACATCATCATAGTCAAGAAGATGTTTTCTAATGGAAAAGTTTTGTGCTTCTATTTGCTTCTGGGCTCTTTCAATAGCACTTGTTACCATTCTGTGTCTGATTGGTTCTCCCTCCTGAAGACCACTCAATCTCATAATATTCTTAAGTCTGTCTGCTCCCCAAATTCTCATAAGATCATCTTCAAGAGAGAGGAAAAACTTTGATGCCCCCGGATCTCCCTGTCTTCCGCATCTTCCTCTGAGCTGATTATCTATTCTTCTCGCCTCGTGTCTTTCTGTACCTATAACATAAAGACCACCTAACTCTATCACCTTATCGTGTTCCTCTCTGGTCTTTTTTTTAAAATCCTCTAAAACCTTTTCCCATTCCTCTTTTTTTACCTCATTTAGTTTCTTACCTTTTTTTCTGAAAT